>CAIYQJ010000020.1 GCA_903928275.1 uncultured Chloroflexota bacterium | reverse complement strand
TTCGGGATGTTCATCGTCGTCCCGCTCATCGGCGTCTTCGTCGCCGTCTGGCGGACCGCCCTCTTCGTCCTCGGCGACGAGCCCGGCGATGCGGGTGCGTCGAACGGCGGCGAGCCCGTGGTGGCGTCCGGGCCCGCGGTGGCGTCCATCGACCCGGCGACCGACGCGTCGCCGCCGGGCGTTCCGACGACGCCGGCTCCGGCGACCTGACGGGGTCGGGCGGGGCGGCGCCTCAGGCGGCGATGGGCTTTCGCGCCCGGACGATCGCGGCGTACATCCGGTCCGCGACTCCGTGCGTGGGCACGATCTCCACGTCGACGAGGCCCACCGCCTCGAGGCCCGCGGCGTATTCGCCGAAGGACAGAGCACCCGCGTAGCAGGCGGCCCAGCTGCCGCGCTCCCGCCGCTCGTCCTCGCTGAGCGCGTCCTCGGCGACGACATCGCTCACCGCCATCCGGCCGCCCGGCCGGAGCACGCGCGCGATCTCCCGGAACACCGCCGGCTTGTCCGCGGCGAGGTTGATCACGCAGTTGCTGATGACGACGTCCACCGACGCCGTGTCGAGCGGCATCGCCTCGATCGTCCCCTTGACGAACTCGACGTTGGCGGCGCCGGCGTCCGCGGCATTGCGTCGAGCCAGCGCGAGCATGTCGTCCGTCATGTCCAGGCCGATGGCGTGGCCGGTCGGGCCCACGCGACGTGCCGACAGCAGGACGTCGATCCCACCGCCGGACCCCAGGTCCAGCACGGTCTCGCCGGGGTGCAGCTCCGCGACGGCGGTGGGATTCCCGCACCCGAGGCTCGCGAGGACGGCCGCGTCGGGCAGGTCCGCGCGCTCGAGCGATCCGTAGAGGTCCGGTCCGAAGACGATCGGCTCGGCCGCGCAGCAGGACTCGCCGGCACCGGTCGCGCCGGGGGACGCGGTCGCCCCGGCCCCGTCGGAACAGCACCCGACCGCCTCCGCGTCGAGCAGCGGGAGCAGCCTGGTCGTCGCGACGCGCCCGTCGCCGGCTGTTGCCGTGTCGCGCTCGGCCAGCGCAGCGAGCATCTTGCGCGCGCTGTCGCCGTAGTGGTCGCGCATCCGCGCGTGGAGGTCGTCCGTCATCGTCATGTCCCCGTGATGGTCTCGGTCGTCCTGGCCCGCACGTCAGTGCCGGTCCGACAGTAGGGCCTATATCGATGAGTGTCAATACGCACGGACATCGATATGCTGCGCCCATGAAGAAGCCCATCGAGCCCGACGTTCGGCTGCTTCAGGCACTGGCGGATCCCACGCGCCTCGCGATCCTCCGGCAGCTCAGCGCCGAGGGACCCGTGTGTGCGTGCGACTTCACCGCGTGCTGCGACGTGACCCAGCCCACGGTCTCCCATCACCTCAAGGTGCTGCGGGAGGCAGGCTGGGTGGACGGCGAGCGGCGGGGGACCTGGATCTGGTACACGATCCGACCCGATGCCCTCGAGCGGCTCGCACGCATCTCGGGCGATCTCCGCGCGGGCGACGGCATGACCGCGGGATCGCTCAGCGGCGGTCCGGCCCCGCTCGTCGCCATCGTGGCCGAGCCACGCGAGCACACCGGGGCAAGCGGTCGCGCTCGCTAGGCGCGCGTGCCGGCTCCTCGCGCCCGGCGAGCGAGCTCGACGAACGGCCGGATCCGGTTGACGAGCTCGATCTCCGTCCGCTGGAACGCGGCGAGCCTCACCTCGTCGGTCCCTTCGACCGCGGCCGGGTCATCCAGGCCCCAATGCAGGCTGTCGTGGTCGCCGAGGAAGACAGGGCACGCCTGGCGCGCCCTGTCGCAGACGGTGATCACGTAGTCCCACGGCTCGCCGAGGAACTCGGTGACCGACTTGGACCGCGCCCGCGACCAGTCGATGCCCGATCCGGCGAGGACGCGCACGGTGTACGGGTTGACGCCGGCCGGCTCGGTGCCCGCCGAACGGGCCTCGAAGTCCGCGCCGCCGATGCGCCCGAGCAGGGCCTCCGCGATCTGGCTCCGCGCCGAGTTGCCGGTGCAGACGAACAGGACGCGGATCGGTCCGCTGGACATAGGTCGTTCCTCCATCGTGTTCCGTGCGCGGCCCGCTGCCCGGACCGTGTCGTCGAGATCGACGAGCTCGGCTTCGAGGCGGTCGAGCTCGGCGCGTCGACGTTCGATCGCGGCGCGCTGCTCCGCGATGAGCGGCCGCAGGTCGGCGTCAACGTCGCCCTGTTCCAGGTAGAGCTTCGCGAGTCGGCCCGCTTCCTCCGGCCCGAGGCCGAGGCGACGCAGCGCGACGACGAACCGCAGGCGCGAGAGGTCGTCCGGGCCGTAGGCGCGATACCCGTTGGGGAGCCGGACCGCCGTCGGCAGCACGCCGGTCTCCTCGTAGAACCGGACGGCCGACGGCGCGACGCCGGCCTGACGAGCAAGGTCCGAGACTCTCACGTCCCGACCGTACACCTTCAAGCAGGTTCAGGGTCAAGGGACTGGTGCCGCTCTCCAGCGTGCGGGATCCGCTGGCGAGCAGGACCCGCTGGCGAGCAGGACCCGCTGGCGAGCGCGCGCCGCCTGCGGGCGGGACCCGTCCGCGAGCGGGCGCCGCCGCGACGTCCGATACTCCGGCGATGACTCCCGACCGAGACGCGGCCGAGCGCGCCAGCGGCGAAAGGCCGCTGCGCCTTCGCTGCATCGGCTGCGAGGTGCTCGCCCGCCCCCTCTACCTCGCGGCGGCGACGTCGCGCCACATCGTGGACGTGGATCTGCTGCGGCGCGGCCTCCACGACGTGCCCGCCAACCTCCGGGACAGGCTCCAGGCGATGATCCTCGAGACGGACGCGATCGCGTACGACGCGGTCGTCCTGGGGTACGCGCTCTGCGGCCAGGCGACGGCCGGTCTGCGCGCCGGCCCGGTGCCGCTCGTCGTGCCGCGCGCGCACGACTGCATCACGCTGTTCCTCGGCGACCGGGAGCGCTATCGGCGCGAGTCGACGGAGGACCCCGGCACCTTCTGGTATGCCCAGGATTACGTCGAGCGCGAGGACGCGCCGGGTGCCGGGCTGACCGGCCTCGGGATCGGCGGCGGCACCGAGGACGCGATGAAGGCGACGCACGCCGAGTACGTCATGCTCTACGGGCAGGACAACGCCGATTACCTGATGGAAGCGCTCGGCGCGTGGCGGTCGCACTACGACCGCGCGGCCTACGTTGACATGGGCATCGGGGACGGCTCACGGGTGGAGGAGCGCGCCCGCGACGACGCGGAGCGGCGCGGCTGGCGCTTCGAGAAGCTCGCCGGCGACGTGGTCCTCGTCCGCCGGCTGCTCGACGGCGACTGGGAGCGCGACTTCCTCGTAGTCCGGCCGGGTGAGCGCGTGGTGATGAGCTACGACGACGATGTCGTGAGGGCCGAGCCGGTCGCCTGACGGCCCGCCCGGCGCGGGCCGACGGCTCCGCATTCCCTCAGGCTCCTTTCAGGTTGGCGCGCGACGATGGCCTTCGGCGCGGACGCCGCCCTGATCCTGTCAGCCCGACGTCCCGCCATGAGGGACATCGTCCGAGAGGCAATCCATGAAATGGCGGGTCGCGGCTGCGGTCGCGCTGATCGTCGTCGGCGTCGGGGCGATCGGGATCGTCATCATCGGTCCCAGCTTCGGGACGTCCGCGCCCCAGTACACGACCGCTCAGGCCACCGCGACGAACGTCGTGAGCCAGGTGGTCGGCACCGGGGCCATCGCGCCGCACGGGTCGTACGGGATGGCATTCGGCGTGGATCCGGCGCTCGCCGGCTCGGCGTCCGGCACGGGCACAGGTGGCTCATCCACGACGTGGCCTGTGAAGACCGTGAACGTCACGGTCGGCCAGAAGGTGAAGGCGGGCGACGTGCTCGCCACCGCCGACGCAACGACCGCGAAGGCCACCCTGGCGATCGACCAGGCGACACTCAAGGCGGCCCAGGCGCGCCTCGCGGCCGACGAGGTCGGCGCGACGCCTGCGCAGAAGGCGTCGGCGCAGAACTCGATCACCTCCGCGGAGCTCGCGCTGACGACTGCGAACAGCAACGCCGCGCAGACCGCCCAGTCGAACGCGCTGGCCGTGAAGCAGGCGCAGGACGCGCTTGCCAACGCTCAGGCGGCGCTCGCGACCGCGCTCGCCGGGCCGACGAGCGACACCGTGGCGACCCAGCAGGCCGCGGTCGACGCCGCGCAGCGGGCCCTCGACACGGCGAACCAGAACGTGACGGACACGAAGAGCGCGAACGTCACCGCCGTCGCACAGGCGCAGCAGGCGGTGAGCGACGCCGACCTCGCGTGGGCGAACGCGCGGCAGAAGGTCGCGAACGACCAGACGAGCGGCGCGTCGCCGTCGACGATCGCGGCCGATCAGGCTGCGGCGGACAAGGCGTACACGGCGACCGGGACCGCGGCATCGGCGCTCGCCACCGCGCAGCGGAACGCGACCACGAGCAACCAGAAGGCGGCCGACGCCGTCCTCTCCGCCCAGGCCGCGCTCGACTCGGCGAACCGCGCGTACAGGACGAACACGACGCCGTCCGCCACGGCGATCACCGCAGCGCAGCAGCAGGTCCAGAGCGCCCAGCTCAGCCTCACGAGCGCCAGGCAGAAGGCCGCCGCCGCGGCGATCACGAGCGCCCAGCAGCTCCAGTCGGCGGGGCTCAGCGTGACCTCCGCCCAGACGAACCTCACATCGCAGACGACTCCCGTCGAGTCCACGCTCGCGTCCGACGCGGTCTCCGTGGCGAACGCCCAGGTCTCCGTGACCAATGCCCAGAAGGTGGTGGACCACGCCACGATCGTCGCGCCGAGCGACGGCACGATCATCACCGTCAACATCCAGCCCGGGGTGGCCGCCCCGTCCGGCGACGCGATCGTCATGGACGTGGGCCCGTACGAGGTCACCGCGGACTTCTCCGAGACGTCGCTCGCGCAGGTCAAGCTCGGCCAGGTCGCCGACGTCACGATCACCGCGACGGGCACCACCGCGACCGGCAAGGTCACGGTCATCGGCGCCACCCCCGCCACCGGCGGAACGAGCAGCGTCGTCACGTACCCGGTGACCGTCGCGCTCGACCAGGAGCCGTCGGGGGTCCAGATCGGGATGACGGCGAACGTCGCGATCATCCTCGCGCAGGCATCGAACGTCATCGCCGTGCCGACGCAGGCGCTGGGCGGCTCCAGCGGCTCGTACGCCGTGCGGACGATCGACTCGGCGGGGAACGTCACGGTGGTGCCGGTGACCGTCGGGCTCGTCACGACCTCGCTCACCGAGATCCAGAGCGGGCTCTCCGAGGGCGAGACGGTCGTCACCGGGACGGTCACCGCCACGAACTCCTCGACCTCCTCCAGCCGGAACGGCGGCGCGGGCAGCCTCTTCGGGGGTGGCGGCATCGACCTCGGCGGCCCCGGCGGCGGCGGCTTCCCAGGCGGCGGCGGTGGCGGCACCATCCGGAGCGGCGGAGGGACGGCCCCGTGACGGCCGTGCCCCTGGCGCCGGAGCTGCTGGTCGGGACGCCACTCATCGAGCTTCGGGGCGTGACGCGCGTGTATTCCACGGGGCGCCTGGAAGTGCCGGCGCTCCGTGGCGTGGACGTCGACGTCTGGCCCGGCGAGTTCGTGGCGATCATCGGTCACTCCGGTTCCGGGAAGACCACCCTCATGAACATCATCGGATGCCTTGACCGACCCACGGACGGCACGTACCGGATCGCCGGCGAGGACGTCTCATCGTTCGACGACGACGGCCTCGCCCGGATCCGCAGCCGGACGATCGGGTTCGTCTTCCAGAACTACAACCTTCTGCCGCGGACGTCCGCCCTGGAGAACGTCGCCACGCCGCTGCTCTACCAGGGTGTCGGCAGGCGCGAGCGGCTCGAACGCGCCAAGGCGCCCCTCGAGCGCCTCGGCCTCGGGGACCGCCTCACCCACGAGCCGAGCGAGCTCTCCGGTGGCCAGCAGCAGCGCGTCGCGATCGCCCGCGCGCTCGTCACGGAGCCGGCGCTCATCCTCGCGGACGAGCCCACCGGCAACCTCGACACGGCCTCCGGCGAGGAGGTCATGGCGATCCTCCACGAGCTCAACGACGAGGGCCGGACGATCGTCCTCATCACGCACGAGGCGGAGGTCGCGGCGAAGGCGCAGCGCCAGATCCACGTCCGCGACGGGATGATCGTGTCGTGAAGCTGTTCGAGATGTTCCGGCTCGCGCTGTCGCGGCTGGGGACGAGCCGCCTGCGCACCGCCCTCACCATGCTCGGCGTCATCATCGGCGTCGCGTCCGTCGTCGCCCTCGTCGGGGTTGGGCAGGGTGCCACGGGCGGGATCACGGCCCGGCTCCAGGGCCTCGGCACCAACCTCCTCACGATCAGTCCCGGGGCCGCGCGGACGGGCTTCACCCGCGGCGCCGCGGGCTCGTCCAACACGCTTACCCAGGAGGACGCGACCGCGCTCGCCGCCCTGTCCGGCATCGCCGCCGTCGAGCCGGAGGTCTCCTCCTCGGGGTTCGTCGTGGCTGGAAGCCAGAACACGACGACGACCGTCCTCGGCACGACGCCCGCCTACCCGGAGGTGCGCGCCTTCACGATCGCCGACGGGACGTTCTTCAACCAGGCCAGCGTCGACCACAGCCTCCGCGTCGTGGTCCTGGGAGCCACGACGGCCACCGACCTCGGTCTCACGAGCTCCGCGATCGGACAGACGATCACGATCGGAGGCGTCCCGTTCCAGCTGGTGGGGATCCTGCAGGCCAAGGGATCGACCGGCCCGGTGAGCCAGGATGACCAGGCGATCATCCCGATCACCACGGCCCGCGCGTACTTCTCCGGCGGGGACAAGGTCCGGACGATCGGCGTGAGCGTCGCCGACGCGAACCAGATCGAGCTCGCGAAAGCGACGATCACCACGACGCTCCAGGCGCGTCACGGGGTCACCGCGAGCGCCCTCGATTTCAGCATCGCGGACCAGGCGCAGCTGCTCTCGACGTTCTCGTCCGTCGGGGCCACGCTCGCGCTCCTCCTCGGCGGGATCGCCTCGATATCGCTGCTCGTGGGCGGGATCGGGATCATGAACATCATGCTGGTCTCGGTCCGCGAGCGGACGCGCGAGATCGGCATCCGCAAGGCCATCGGCGCCCGCGGGCGGGACATCCTCGCGCAGTTCCTCATCGAGGCGCTGACGATCTCGCTCATCGGCGGGATCATCGGGATCGCGGTCGGCCTGACGATCTCCGTCCTCATCTCCACCGTCGCAGGCTGGGCCATCGTGTTCAGCCCGGTCACGATCCTCCTGGCCGTCTTCTTCAGCCTCGCCGTGGGCGTCATCTTCGGCGTCCTCCCGGCCCGCCAGGCGGCGCGCCTCGATCCCATCGTCGCGCTCCGCTACGAATGAACGCTCGATCGACCTCGGCCACACAGCCCCCAAAGAGAAAGGGAACACGCACGTGACCAACGATCCCGGGACCCAGCCGGTCCCCACGCCTCCCTCGGGCGGCGCGTCCGCTCCCGCGCCGCAGCCGGTCGCGGCACCGGTCCTGCCGAGCGAGACCGTGCTCCGCGCAGCCCCGGCCAAGCCGGCGAAGTCCGGCGGCCGGCCGGGCGCCGCGACTCTCGTGCTCGTCGTGGGCATGATCGTCGCGATCGGCGGGATCGCGTTCGCCGTCGGGCGCGTGACGGCGCCGGCGACCGCCGCTGCATCGGGGCGCACGGGCGGCTTTGCTGCCGGCGGCTTCCCGACCGGGTCCTTCACGCCCGGCGCAGGCGGCACCCGCGGGTTCGGGGGCGGAGGTGCCCTCGGCCTGACGGGCACCGTCACGGCCGTCGCCGCGGACCACATCACGATCCAGGTCGGCGGCACGAGCGGCCGCACGGTCGACGTCCCCGTGGCCGGCACGACCACGTACCACACCGAAGCCGCCGCGGACGCATCGGTCGTCGCGGTCGGTTCCGAGGTCACGGTCCGGACGGCGCGCGCCGCCGGCACGGGCCAGGGCGGCACGGGCCAGGGCGGCACGGGCCGGGGCGGCACGGGCCAGGGCG
>CAIYQJ010000019.1 GCA_903928275.1 uncultured Chloroflexota bacterium | reverse complement strand
CGCCGGCGTCGGTCGGGAGCGTCCGCCAGCCCGCGACCGCCGCGTCCCACGCGGCCCCCAGGGGTGCGTGCTTGCGGCCGTGGACGTACTCGAACGTCGTGTCGTCCGGGGCGATGAGCCCCGCCCGCGCACCGCCCTCGATGCTCATGTTGCAGATCGTCATCCGCTGCTCCATCGAGAGGGCGCGGATGGCCTCGCCGCGGTATTCGAAGACGTGCCCGGTGCCGCCGCCGATGCCGATCCGGGCGATGAGCGCGAGGATGACGTCCTTCGCGGAGACCCCCGGAGAGAGCCTGCCGTCGAGGCGCACCTCGTACGTGTGCGGCCGGCGCTGGAGGAGGGTCTGGGTCGCGAGGACCATCTCCACCTCGCTCGTCCCGATCCCGAACGCGAGCGCCCCGAATGCGCCGTGGGTGGCCGTGTGGCTGTCGCCGCACACGATCGTCATCCCCGGCTGCGTGAGGCCGAGCTCGGGGCCGATGACGTGGACGATCCCCTGCGTCTCCGTCCCGAGGGCGTGGAGCGGGATCCCGAAATCCGCGCAGTTCGTCTCGAGCTGCTTCACCTGTGCGGCGGCCATCGGGTCGACGATCGGCAGGCCGCGCGGCGTGGTCGGCGTGGAGTGGTCCGCCGTCGCGACCGTCAGCTCCGGGCGGCGGACGGAGAGCCCGCGTTCGCGCAGGCCGGTGAACGCCTGCGGGCTCGTCACCTCGTGGACGAGGTGGAGGTCGATCGCGAGGATCGCTGGCGCTCCTGCCTCCTCTGCGACGACGTGGTCGTCCCAGATCTTCTCGACAAGGGTCCTGGGCCTGGGCGCGTGATCGGACATGAGCGGCTGCACTCCAGTGGGCGGAGAGACAGGGTACCAGAGGGTGCGACAGGGCCGGAGCGTGCGACACCGCCGGCCGGCCGGCTGCCCGAGGCCCGCGATACGGACCGGGGCGAACGGGCCTGTCGGCCCGCTCCGCGGAGGGTCGCGGATGGTACGCTCGCGGCGTAGTGTGGGGTTGGCAGGCCGCCCCGCCGCTGGTGCGTCCCCGGAGGTCCCCGATGAGCGCACATTCGGAGAGCGCACCCGCCACCCCGGCCGATCCCGCGCCCGCGTCGGCGTCGCCCTCGATCGTGCCGAGCGACGAGCCGGTCGCCGGCCTCGGCGGCGAGTCGCCGTACAGCGGATCGCTCCACGCGGCGTTCAACGCCTTCAACCGGTGGCTCGCGATCCCCGCTCTCCGGACCAGGACCGGGTTCCTCTTCATGAGTCCCGTCGCCGGGTACACGTGCCTCCTCCGGACGCGTGGACGCACCAGCGGCCTCGTGCGCGAGGCGCCGCTCCTTTACACGATCGCCGACGGTGCGGTCTTCGTCATCGCGGGGTTCGGCGCGCGGACGCACTGGTACCGCAACATCGTCGCGGACCCGCACGTCGAGGTGGTCCTTCCCTCGCGGTCCGTCCGCGGCACGGCGTCCGACGTGACCGACCCGGACGAGTGGCTCGCGCGCCTCCGCGACCTGCTCAGGACGGGAGGGTTCTCCGGCCTCCTCCTCGGGACGGTCCCGTGGACCGCGTCCGACGAGGTGCTTCGCGAGAAGGCACGCGGCGTGAAGGTCGTCCGCATCGACGTCCCGGGGCTCGTGGCCGGGCCGGCCGATCCGGGCGGGCTCCTGTGGATCCCGCTCGCGGTCGCGCAGACCGTCCTCACCGCCTGGCTCGTCCGCGGCACGGCGCGCGCCGCCCGGCGCCTGCTCCGTCTCGGGTAGGCGCGCGTGTTCGCCCGTCTCGCGTCGGTCGTCATCCGGTTCCGCTGGGTCGTCGTCGCGGCCTGGGTGATCGCCGCGGTGCTCTTCGCGGCGTTCGCGCCGTCCCTCAAGGACGTGGGGTCCGCCGACGAGTCCACGTTCCTGCCGAAGGACGCCGAGTCCGTCGAGGCGCGGGCCGTCCTCGCCCGCGCGTTCCCCGACGAGGCCGCGGCCGGCTCGGCGACCGTCGTCTTCGCGCGCGACGGCGGCCTCACGGACGCCGACCGCGCATACATCGACGCCTTCCCGGGCTGGGCCACCGGCGAGTCGCCCGCCGGAGTCCGCGACGTCGTCCGCAACGTGGTGACGCTCTCCCAGAAGCCGTGGCTCGCCGCGATGATGGAGAGCGCGGACCATTCGACGCAGGTCGCGACGGTCAACCTGAACGTCGCCGCGTTCCAGCAGGGGGCCACCATCGCGGTGGATGCCCTCCGGGCGCACTTCGCGGCGACCGCGCCCGCGGGCCTCGCCGCGCACGTGACGGGGAGCGCCGGGATCGGCGCCGACTACCTCGCGGCGATCATCGCCGGCACCGAGCGGACCACGATCATCACGATCCTCCTCGTCCTCATCGTGCTCCTCATCATCTACCGGGCGCCGCTGGCCGCGCTCGTGCCGCTCATCACGATCGGCGCCGCGTTCCTCGTCTCCCGGGGGATGCTCGGCGTGCTCGCCTCGTCGGGCTGGAAGATCTCGACGCTCCTCGATTCGTTCGTCGTCGTGCTCGTGTTCGGCGTGGGCACGGACTACACGATCTTCCTCATCAGCCGATTCAGAGAGGAGCTGTCCAGGGCGGACAGGCCCACCGCGGCCCGGGCCACCGTCACGCGGATCGGGGCCGTCATCGCCGCAAGCGCCGCCACCGTCATCGTCGGCCTCTCCTCGATGGCCGTCGCGAGCTTCGGCATGATCCAGTCCACGGGCCCGGCCCTCGCGATCGCGATCGCGATCACGCTCGTCGCCGGGCTCACGCTCACCCCCGCGCTCCTCGTCATCTTCGGTCGGCCCCTGTTCTGGCCGCGTCATCCCACCGAGGACGATCACCACGGCGACCGCGGCGTCTGGGCCCGGATCGCCGCCGTCATCACGCGTCGCCCCGGCATCGTGACGGCCGTCGTGCTCGCCGGCCTCCTCGTGCCGATCGTCGTCCTGCCCGGCGTGAAGGCGAGCGGGAACACGCTCGCCGAGCTGCCGCACGACAGCGACGCACGGGTCGGCTTCGAGCTGTTCGCGTCGAAGATGGATCGCGGTCGTCTCATGCCGATCACCGTGCTCGTGGACGCGCCGCACGCCGGCGACATGGCCGGCCCCGCCGGCCTCGCGGCGCTCGCGCACCTGACGAAGACCGTGGCCGGGCTCGACGGCGTCCAGAGCGTGACCAGCCTCATCTCGCCCACGGGCGACGGCTCGGTCCCGGACACGCTCCGCCCGTCGGCGTCGCTGAAGAAGATCGCCGCCGGCGTCGCGCTGCTCTCGACGCCCCAGGCGGTGGCCGCGGCGCTCGCGAACCCCCAGGCCCTCGCGCAGCTGACCGG
>CAIYQJ010000018.1 GCA_903928275.1 uncultured Chloroflexota bacterium | reverse complement strand
CGGCGGCCGTCGTGCTCGTCGGGGCGGTGGCCCTCGCGGTTGGTGCGGGAGGCATCGGCCACAGCGCCGTGAGCGGGCCGCACGCGTCGACGACGTCGCCGCCGGAGTCCGGCGGGCCCGGCCCGAGTCTGACGACTCGGCGGATCCCCCGTGTCACGGCCACCACGCTCAGCGGGGTCGTGGCCGCGACGGGCGCTACGTATGAGGTGCGCTATCCGCAGGTCGGCGACCTCGCCGACCCGGCCGTTGCGGACGCGATCAACCGCCGGCTCCGCGACGGGGCGGAGGCGCAGGCCCGCGAGTTCACGTCGGGGATCGGCAAGGACCCGCAAGCCGGCCCGAACCAGCCATCGACGCTCCAGGTCGACTACAGCGTGGCGTACAGCTCGCCCGACCTGCTCAGCCTGCGCCTGAACTCGTACTCGTACCCGTCGGGGGCCGCCCACGGCGCCGATGTCGTCAGCACCGTCACGTTCGACCTCGCGTCGGGCAGGCAGCTGGCGCTCGCCGACCTGTTCGGTCCCGGCGCCAGGTACCTCGACGCGGTCGCCGCCGAGGCTCGGGCGCAGCTCCGGGCCACCCTGGCGAGCTGGACGACAGATCCCCTCACCACCAAGTGGCTGACCACCGGCACGGAGCCGACCGCCGACGACTACGCGGCCTGGGCCATCACACCCGGCGGCCTCGAGGTGACGTTCGGTCAGTACCAGGTGGCCCCCTACGCGGCGGGCATGCCGGTCGTCACGATCCCCTATGCGCACCTCGCCGGCCTGATCGATCCAGGTGGCCCGCTTGCCCCGCTCGCGGACGTCCCCCTTCCGTCGGTGACCGTCAGCCTGGGGATCTACTCCGGTCGGCCGGACCCGTCCTGGACGCTGAGCGACGTGCAGGTGGCAGCTCTCGTCGGCCAGCTCGCGTCGCTGGCCGTGGCGACCGGCTCAGCGCCACAGGGTGGCCTGGGGTACCACGGCTTCTCGATCGCGGTCCAGCCCGCGGGCCAGGCCGAGCAGTCGTTCGTCGCGTACCGCGGAGCCGTCGCCGGACCCGGCGATGCGCCGGGGACGTACCGGGCGGACCCGCAACGAGCGATCGAGAGCGCCCTCCTGGAATCCGGCCGCTCACACCTGACCCCCGCCGAAGTCGCCATCGTGGAGGCAGACCTCGCCCGGCCGTAGGCCGGAGGGATGAGACGTCCGTCCAGCCCCGAGGCTGCGTGCCGCGAGGACGACCGTACCCGCGCAGAACGCGGCGCCGCCGGGCTCGCAGCGCTCGCCGTGGCCGACCGCGGGTCGTCGCGCCTGAGCGTCGTCGCGGAGCTCCGGGAACGGTGACGCCGCCCGTCGAGGAGGGGCCGACCTGGTCGGGTGCTCCCGGGTGGCTCGGCGGCGACCCGAAGCCGACGCGAGAGGCGGATCCTGCGCGGAGCCCGGTGCCCCGCTGGGCCGAATCGCGTGATCGTATCGAGCAGGTCGGGCCGGTGGCGATCGAGCGGCACGCCGCCAGCTCGAGTGTCCCGGACGAGGGCCCGGCCGCGACCGCCAGTTCGGCGTCGGCCCGGGCTCGCTCGATCATCGGCGGTCGAGGTCGATGCCGGTCACCTCGAGGCCGTGGTCGCGGGCAAGCCGGCTCGCGAGATGCCCAGGACTGCAGCCAACGTCGAGGACCCGATCGCCCACGGGTGCGGCCGCGGGTGCGGCCGCGGCGACATCGGGCGCGTCGATCACGACGACCCGCCCGACCGCTCACTGCTGTGTCAGGGTCACCGTCCAGTGGCACGAGCCCTGCACTCGAGCGTAGTAGCGGCCCGCAGGAACGCCGTACACGTAGGTCGTTCCGGCGACCGGTCCATCGATATGCGACCCCCCGAGGCTCCACTCGCCCGACGCTGTCGCGTCCGTCGGCTCGAGATACGTGGAGAGCGCGCAACCGGGCGCCTTCTCCCAGTCGGATCGGTAGTCGCCCGCAGGAAGGGTGAACGGAGCCGTGTTGAGGTCCGTGGCGCCCGTAAGGACGATCGGCGATGGGAGCGGAGTTCCGGCGGCCAGCGTCGGCGGCGGGGTGGGCGACGCTGTGGGCGACGGCGTAGGCGACGGGGACGGGGTCGCCGCGGGTGTGGGCGACGCGGAGGGAGTGGGCCAAAGCGATGGCGACGGCGATTGCGATGGCGACGGCGACGGGGAGGGACGGGACGACGGCGATGGGGAGGGAGTGGGCGCGGGCGTCGCCACCTGGGTAGGCGAAGGGGTGGCGAAGACGGCGACCGGTGTCAGCACAGGCACCCCGGCGACGATCGTGGAAGCTGGCGTCACCCCGACGACAGGCGGGGTCGGGGTCGGGGTCGAGCCGGCGCACCCCGCGAGCAGCGCGGCCGCGAGGATGGGTCCG
>CAIYQJ010000017.1 GCA_903928275.1 uncultured Chloroflexota bacterium | reverse complement strand
CGGCGAGATGCAGCGGATCGCCATCGCGCGCGCGCTGTGCCGCCGGCCGCGTTTCCTCGTCCTCGACGAGGCCACGAGCGCGCTCGACCCGATCGTGGAGGCCGAGGTCGAGCAGAACCTGCGCGCACGGCGCTGCACGTCGCTCGTGGTGGCGCATCGGCTCAGCACCGTCCGGGACGCCGACTGGATCGTCGTCCTCGCCGGCGGCCGGATCGTCCAGCAGGGACGGTACGCGGAGCTGCGGGAGTCCGGGCACTTCGCGGAGCTCATGCATGCCTGAGTCGCGCGGCCCGCTCGACGAGGCCATCGACCGGCTGTCGCGCGGCGACGACCGGGGCGCCGTGGACGTACCGCGCCGCGTCGACCCGGTCGTGGATGCCGTCGCGGTGGCGGCCGCCGCGGCCGGCGGCACGGCCCGCGCGGCCGATCCCGAGGTGGAGGCCGGGCTGGACCCGGTCGACGCGGTCGTCGCCGCCTCCGGGATCATGGCCTGGCGCGTCGGCCTCGCGGGCCGGTGGTGGACCGCCGTCACGGGGCCGCTCGTGGTGCGCACCGGGTCCGGCCCGGCCGCCGTCGTCCCCGGGCCGCGCGGTGACCTCCTGGTGGACGCCGTCACGCGACGGACGCGCCCCCTGGGCCGGCGCTCCGCCCGCGACGTCAGCGGGCCGGCGCTCGCCCTCGCCCGCGAGCTACCCGCGTATCGCGGGTCGTGGCGCCTGATCGTCTGGTCCCTCGGCCGGCGCCGGAGCGACGCATGGCTGCTCCTCCTCTTCGGTCTCGTCGGCGGGATCGCCGGGCTCCTCCTGCCGCTCGCCACCGGCGCGATCTTCGAATCCGCCGTGCCCAGCGGCGACGTCGACCGCGTCGTGGCCATCCTCGTCGCGTTCTTCATCGGCAGCGCGGGGGCGGCCGTCCTCATGCTGGCGAGGGGCCTGCTCGTCGTCCGGATCCGCGATCGAAGCGACTCGGTCCTCGCCCCTGCCGTCATGGCGCACCTGCTGCGACTCCGCGCGGCCTTCTTCCGATCGCGCACGACGGGCGACGTGGTCAACCGCGCGCTGTCCGTGGATGCGGCTCGCCACCAGGTGGACGACACCGTGCTGGCGATGCTCGTGACCGCGGCGTTCGGCTTCGTCAACCTCGTCTATCTGATGGCGGCGGACCTCGCGATCGGGATCGTCGCCGCCGTGGCGACCGCCGTCGCCCTCGGCGTCGCGGCCGCCGTCGAGCTGCGCACCCGGGCGTCGCTGCCGCGCGTGCTCGAGGCGCGAAGTCGCAGCGACGCGACGCTGCTGGGCCTGCTCGGCTCCCTCGTGTCATGGCGCGTCGCGGGCGCGGAGGATCGAGCGCTGGCGCGGTGGGCCACCGACCAGGGGGAGAGCACGAACGCCCTCCACGTGCGGCTGCGCGCGGTCACCCTCACGGGGCCCGTCAACGTGGCGGCACCGCTCCTCGTCGTCGTCGCATTCATCTGCGCCGTGGTCCTGGTGCCGGGCGCGCTGCTGCAGCCGGGGTCGACCACCGCGCCGGGGGTCTTCCTCGCCCTCTATGCCGCGATCGCCCAGCTCACGCTCGCGATGATGGCGCTGAGCGCCCAGCTCGTCGCCCTCTCCGAGCTCGGGCCGGTCCTGTCACGCCTGGAGCCCGTCGTCACCGAACCGCTCGAGCGCGTCGGGCCGGCTGCTCCGGCCGGGCGACTGACCGGCGCGATGGCCCTCTCGCAGGTCGTCTTCGGATACCGGCGCGACGCGCCGGCGCTTCTCGACGGGCTGAGCCTGTCGATCGATCCCGGGGAGTTCGTGGCGGTCGTCGGCCCATCCGGAGGCGGCAAGTCCACCCTCATGCGGCTCCTCCTCGGCTTCGAGGAGCCGTGGGAGGGGTCCGTCACCTACGACGGCCGGGACCTCGCCGGCCTCGACCCCGCGTCCGTCCGACGCCAGCTCGGCGTCGTGCTCCAGGCGTCGCGACCCCTGGGGGTCACGGTGCGCGAGTGCGTCACGGGCCCTCGCCGCATGGATGACGACGAGGTCCGGGCGCTCCTGGAGGAGGCCGGCCTCGCCGACGACGTGGACGCCATGCCGGAGGGGATCCACGCCCCAGTGGGGGACCATGGCCTCCTGCTCAGCGGCGGCCAGCGCCAGCGGCTCATGATCGCCGGGGCCCTGGCGGGCCGGCCGCGGGTCCTGCTTCTCGACGAGGCGACGAGCGCGCTCGACAACGTGACGCAGGCCGTGGTGATGCGGACGATCCTCTCGTACCCGGCGACGCGCCTCGTCGTGGCGCACCGCATGACCACCGTCCAGGGAGCGGACCGCGTCGTCGTCGTCGCGGACGGGCGGATCGTGGAGGAGGGCACTCCCGCGGCGCTCCTCGCGGCCGGTGGCCTCTTCACGCGCCTGGCGCAGCGGCAGCAGGTCTGACATGCCCGGCGATCCGCGCGCGGAGTCCCTGCAGCTGCTGGGCGAGTACGCGCGCGAACCCGACCGCTCTGTGCTCGTGCGGGTGGAGATGCCGGGGACGGCATGGGAGAGCGGCGTCGCCGCCGACGACCCGCGGCCTGCGGCGAGCCTCCTGAAGATGCCCCTGGCGATGGCCGTGGAGCGCGCGTTCGCGGGCGGCGACCTGGACCCGCGCGCCACCGTCACGGTGCGCCGGCTGCTCGTGGGCGACGCCGACCCGGGGCCGCTCCACGTCCTGGGCCCCGACCTGCCGCTCACCATCGCGGACGTCCTCGGCCTGTGCCTCTCGCTCAGCGACCGCTCGTGCGCGGCGTGGCTCCTCGATGCGGTCGGCCTCGCCGCCGTGCGCGGGATCATCGCCGACCTTGGGTGCGACGCGACCGTCGTGGCGGTCGACGACGGGCACCCCGGCGGCCCCCTGGTGGGGCGCACCACGGCCCGCGACGCGCTCCGGATGGCCGCGGCGTCCACCGACGCCGCGCGCAACCCGCTCACGGCGGCGGCCCTCCACAACACGATCAGGAGCTCGCGGATCCCGCTCGGAGCAGACGGTCTCGACGTCCGCCTCGCGCACAAGACCGGATCGCTCGCCGGGGTCGCCCACGACGTGGCGATCATCGACTGTGTCCACGGGACCCTCTCGCTCGCGTTCCTCACCGAGGACCAGCACGACACGCTCGTGAGCGGCTACGAGATGGGCATCTGCACGCGCGGCCTGCTCCAGGCCTGGGGCCTCGCGGTGCGGCGGAGCCGGAGTCTCGCGTGAGGCGGATGTCGCCGCGCCGCAGGGCCTGGTGGGCCGGCGCCGCGGTCTCCGCGCTCGCGGTCGTCCCCTTCGTGGCCGCGATGGCCGGGACGAGCCTGCTCGCGCGCCGCGTGCGCCATGCCGAGCGCGCGGCCTCGGTCCCGTTCGGCGAGCGCCCGGGCCTGCCGGCGCTCGACCGGCCCGACCGACCGGCCGCCGACGCGCTGGTGGTCTTCGGCGCCACCGTGGACGCGGACGGGCCGTGCGCGGAGCTGCGGGCGCGTCTCGATCACGCCGCCGCGCTCTGGCGAGCCGGCGCGGCGCCGCTCGTGATGGTCGCCGGGGGCGTCGTCGGCGAGATCGACGAGGTGACGGCCATGGCCCGCTACCTCGTCGACGAGGGGGTCCCGCGCGACGCGGTCGCGCCCGTGCGGCCCGGCCACAACACGCGTGTGACGCTCGAGTCGCTCGACCACTCCGGCGGCCGCCGCTACGTCGCCGTCTCCTCGCCCTACCACGCATACCGGATCGCGGTGGAAGCGCGACGCCAGGGGCTGGAGCTCGCCGTCTCCTCGCCGCCGTCGACCCCCGAGACGCGGCATCCGCCGACGCATCGCGCCCGCTTCGCGTCCGAGCTGGCCGCCCTGGTCCTGTACGCGCTCCCGCCCGACTGGGCCGCGCATGTCGGCACAGGTCCGGGGACGCTGCGCCACCGCCTGCCGCACGTCATGGCCGGCCAGGCCCCGCCGTCCGAGCTGGTCGCGGTCCGTCGTCGGGGGTCGTCGTGAGCGAGAACCCCATGGACAGCCGGCGGACGCGGATCGCCGTGGCCGCGCGCATCCTGCGGGACCGCCGCGTGCTCCACGTCCCGCCCGGGCATCCGTACTCGCCGATCCCGTCCGGCGAGGACGTGGAGCGCGCGCTGCGCCGGGCGACGACGGCGGGTCACACGCTGCCGGGCATCGACCTGCGAGAGGCCGAGCAGCTCGATCTCCTCCAGCGCCTGCTCCCGCTCTACGGCGACCTTCCCTTCGAGGACGCTCCCGGCGGCCACCGCTACCACTACGCGAACAGCTGGTTCACGTACTCGGACGCGATCGGGTATGCGCTCCTGCTGCGCCACCTGCGGCCTCGGCGCGTCATCGAGGTGGGTGCCGGGTACAGCTCGGCGCTCGCCCTCGACGTCGACGCGCTCTTCCTCGGTGGGCGGACCCGGCTCCTCTTCATCGACCCGGACCCGGCCCGCCTGCGCGGCCTGGTCCCCGCGTCCGAGCTGGAGGGACGGCTCGTCGCGTCCAGCGTCCAGGACGTGCCGCTCGCGCGCTTCGAAGAGCTCGAGGCGGGCGACATCCTCTTCGTGGACAGCAGTCACGTCCTCAAGGCCGGGTCCGACGTCCAGCATCTCATCGACGAGGTCTACCCCCGCCTGGCCCCGGGCGTCCACGTGCACGTCCACGACGTCTTCTACCCGTTCGAGTACCCGGCGAGCTGGCTCGCCACGGGCTGCGCGGTGAACGAGGCGTACGCGGTGCGTGCCCTCCTGCAGTCCACGACGGCCTGGGAGATCGTGCTCTTCAACACGTTCCTCGAGCGGTTCCACCGCGACTGGTTCGCCGAGAACATGCCGCTGGTCCTTGCCGCGCGCTACCCCACCGGCGGGATCTGGCTGCGGAAGCGCTGAGGGGGCGCCGGCCG
>CAIYQJ010000016.1 GCA_903928275.1 uncultured Chloroflexota bacterium | reverse complement strand
GGCCGTGCCGCGGGCCGCGTAGCGCCAGATGGGACCGATCGCGACGCCGGGCGCCGCCCCGATGCCGGTGAGCCGCACCTCCGTGCCGTTCATGCGAGCGTCTCGCCGAGCCCGCCCTCGATGAGGGCCTGCAGCCCGTCGATCGCGGCGTCCTCGTCCTCGCCATCGGTCGTGATCCGGACGACGTCACCCTTCACGGCCTTGCCCCGCGACAGGACCGCGAGCGCGTCCTTCGCGTTCACCGCCTGGCCGGCGCTCGTGACGTTCTGCAGCGTGACGGCACACCGGTAGCCGGCGGCCGCACGGACGAGTGTGCTGGCCGGCCGGAGGTGGATCCCGGTCGGGTTGCGGATCTCGACGTCGACGGTGCGCATGGACGGTCGTCCTCGGCTACTCGGTGGGGGCGGTGGGCAGCTGCGCAGCACCTGGTCGGTCCATGGGGGTCCGGAGGTCGCCGAGCAGTCGGTCGGGGCGACCGACGTAGCGCGCCCGGATCGCGGGATCGCTCGTCGCCGATCCCAGGAGCGCCTCGAGCCGCGCGTTGACTGGCACCGGCACGCCGAGCCGCCGACCCTCGCGTGCCACGGCGCCGTTGAGCCACCGCGCCTCGGACGGTCCGCGGCCCTCCCGCAGGTGCAGCTGGAGCGAGGGCGGC
This sequence comes from uncultured Chloroflexota bacterium, assembly GCA_903928275.1. Classification (GTDB taxonomy): domain Bacteria; phylum Chloroflexota; class Limnocylindria; order Limnocylindrales; family CSP1-4; genus CAIYQJ01. The sequence continues at coordinate 25,044 of CAIYQJ010000016.1, read as the reverse complement.
TTGCCGGCCCGCGCCCCGCCGATCACCCGTCGGAGGATGGGCCGGGACAGCATCGCCGGGAGCCGCGCCCCGAGCACGAGGAGCCTCGCGTCCGCACCGGGCAGTGCCGTCGGTCGGAGGCCGAGCGCCCGCATGACCGCGACCGCCTCGAGGAGCTGGCGCCGCTCCACGTCGAACAGGGCCGCGTCGGCGTAGACGGCGCGCGGGTCCGAGTCGAGCAGCGCGCAGAGGGCGTTGGCGGGCAGGTTCACGAGCAGCTTCGACCACTTCATCGCGCGGGCGTTCCGCATGCGTCGGGCGGGGAGCCCCTCGGCCGTGAGCATCCGCACGATGTCGTCCACGCGTGCGCCCACCGGCCCGGAGAACGGCGCGAGCCCGATGCCGCCACGGCCGAGCCATCCGACCGCGCCGCTCTCGATCCGCTGGACGGGCGCGGTGATCGATCCCGCGATGAGCCCCGCCGCGGGGCGGGCGGCCCGGACGATCTCCTCCGCGCCGACGCCGTTCTGGATGGTGAGCACGGCGACGTCGGGCCAGCGCGCCAGGCCAGGGATCGCCCCCGCGAGGTCGTTGGTCTTCACCGCGAGGATCGCGAGATCCGGGACGTCGCCGACCGCCGCCGTCGACGCGACCCGACGGACGCGCGCGGATACCCGCCGGCCCGTGGGCTCCACGACGGTGACCTCGGATCCCGGATCGGCGCCGGTCGCTCGGCGATCCACGAGGATGACATCGCGTCCTGCCGAGCTCAGGAGCGCCGCGAGGAGCGAGCCGATCGCCCCCGCCCCCATGACGAGGACGGGCCCGGGTCCGCCGGCGCGCCCCTCCGCCGGTTCGCCGCTCAACGCGCGAGCTTGTCCAGCTGCCCGGCCCCATTCGCGGCCGCGACGACCTCGTCGAGATCGGCGCCGGTGCTCGCCTGGATCACGGCGACCAGGGCTCCCTCGACGAGCGGGCCGCCCGAGAGCCGGATGCGTTCCGCGCGTTCCGGTCCAAGGATCTCGAGCGCCGTCCGCGTGGCGTAGACCGCGCTGCCGATGTCCACGACGACCACGACGCCCGCGCCGGTGTCGATCCTCTCGATCGCCTCGACGACCGCCATCGCGTCGTTGCCGAGCAGGCCTTCCGCAGTCCCCCCCACACCCGCGATGGGCAGGTCGGGGTCGGCGACCTCGCGCACCAGCTCGACGACCCCGGCCGCGATCCGCGGGGAGTGCGAGACGGCGAGGATCCCGACGAGCACCTCAGCGCCGTTGCTGCCCTTCACGGAGCCCGCGTCCCGGCGCCCGAGAGCGGCCCGGGCGTCGCCCCGCCCGCCGCATCCGCGACGCGGTAGGCCTGGAGCAGGATCTCGATCGGATGCCGGGTACGGGTCCCGGTCGCCTTCTCGATCTGCCAGCGACACGTCTCCGAGTCACAGGCGGCCTCGGCGGCGCCGCTGGCCCTGATCTTGTCGAAGAGCGGCGCGCCGACCGCCATGCCGATCGGGTACTTCTCCTTCTTCATCCCGTAGGTGCCCGCGATGCCGCAGCAGTCGTGGTCCATGTCGGCCGCGCGGAGCCCGGGCACGAGGGCGAACAGCTCCATCGCCGGCAGGCCGATCCCGTGCGAGCGGAGCTGACACGGAGCGTGGTACGGCAGGTCCTCGTCGAGCCGGCCGAACCGCGTGTCGAGCTTGCCCTGTTCGTGGAGATCGAGGAGGAACTCGCAGATGTCCCACGTCGCGTTCGCCACCACGGTCGCGTCGTCGTCCTTGACGTCGAGCATCTCGTGATATTCGGCCTTGATCGTGTGCGTGCAGGAGGTCGAAGTGCCGATGATGCGATACCCCTGGCGGGCGTACCCGACCAGCGCGTCGATGTTCTTGCGGGCCTTCTTGCGGGCGTCGCCATAGAGCGCATTGCTGATCATCGGCAGGCCGCAGCAGACCTGCTCGGGGATGATCGTCTCGAACCCGTTGCGCTTCAGGATCGCGATCGCGGCGGCGGCCACGTGCTGCTCGTAGTAGTTGGCCGAGCAGCCGTGGAAGTAGACGACCGCCTTGTCCGGACCCGGGAGGGGCCGCGAACCGAGGCGCTTCTGGCGCCGCTTCCAGGTCGACTGGAACGTTCGCTTCCCGAACCTGGGGAACGGTGCGTCGCGGTGGATCCCGACCGTCCACTCCATGATCGTGCGGATCGGCCCATTGAAGAGGACCCGGTTCGTGATCGGCGAGACGAGGACGCCCATCTGGCCGACGAGGTCCGTCTGGCCCAGGCCCCAGTCGCGGAGCTTGGGACGCTTGCCGGCCTTCATCCGCGCCCGGGACTGGCTGTTCATCTCGGCGATCTTGACGCCGGCCGGGCACGCGGTGGTGCACCAGCCGCAGCCCGAGCAGTAGTCGACGGTGAGATCGGGTGACAGCGCGAACGGGGTGCCGGGGACCTGAACGGGCTGGGCACGGCCGGTGCGGAACCGCTGCGCCTGCGGACCGACGTACTTCGGTCCCGGGAACAGGTCCGTGACCCGGGCGACCGGGCAGACGGTGACGCAGACGTTGCACTTGAGGCATTCGTCGGACGAGTACCCGACGGCCTCTTCCTGGGCATCGAAGATCAGCTCGGCGATCGTCACGGTCGCTCGCTCCCCGGCTCTGCGGCGTGCCCGGCCGGGACGGCGGTGAGCGACCGCGCCGCCCGCCATCCACTGGTGAGCGCGACGCCGTCGCCGCATCGGTCCCGGACATACCGCTGGCCGGCGAGCAGGCTGCCGGCCACGCGGACATTGTCGAACAGGGACGCCCCGTCCGCGGCCACCGGCCGCAGCTCGGCGTCGGTGCGGATCCCCGCCAGCTCCAGCGGATGACCCGCGGGATCGAAGGCGTCGACCAGCAGCCAGTCATCCGCCGGCGGCGCCTCCACGGTGAGTCCCAGGAGGGGCTCGAGAAGCCGGCCGTCTCGCTCGGCCACCAGCCCGCCGCCAGCGATCCCGCCGGTGGCGAGGACCAGCGCGCCCGTCCGAACCGTGTAGGTCCGGACGGCCGCGGCGGACACGACCGCCGTCACGCGGCGCCCGTCGTGCTCCACGCGCTCGATCATCTCGCCGATCTGGACACGCCCGCCGGCCCGGATGACCGCCGCCCGCAGCGCCGTGTAGAGACGGATCCCCGGCACGCTCGGGGGGACGAGCGGCATCTCGAACGGTGCCGCCGGCAGACGCTTCTGCAGCGCCGCGAGGATTGCGGCGTGCTCCCGGATCCCGAGCACGGCGGGCAGGGCCACGCGGCCGCCCGACCCGGGTACCGAGCCGACCGCTCGCGCGATCGCCTCGATCGCGGTGGCTCTCCACGCAGGATCGTCGAAACGCCCGGCGATCGTGAGAGCGTTGAGGTTGTGCCGGGGAGCGAGGCCGGGCAGCACGACGCTGACCGCGGTCACCGAAGTCGGTCGGTTCCCGCCCTCCCAGATGCGCTCCCGGGCGAGGCTGGCCGCGATCGCCTCGGGCCAGAAGTCCTTGAAGCCCCGGATGCCACAGATGATCAGGCGCTCGCCGACCGCCCACGGCGCGAGGGCCGCAGCCTGGCCGGCGGGGAGGATGGCGGCGCGGCGCGTCCCGCCGATCGACGTGGGGACGAGCCCGAGCGGCGTGTCGAGGTCGCCCAGGTACTCGACCCCTCCGGCCGCGAGGTGCGGGCGGATCCATTCCAGGGCAGCGGCGACATCGTCGCCGAGGAATGCATACGGATGACCGGGCTCACCCGCCAGCCGACGGATGCCGTCACGCGGCGTCGACGCGGCGGGGATGCCCGCGACATCGATGCCGCCCGGCCCCCAGTGGGTGGCGGCGTGACCCTTGGCCAGCACGTGGACGCGCGCCCCGGACTCGGCCACCCGGATGGCGGCCGTGAGCCCGGCGAGGCCGGCTCCGATGACGACGACGTCAGCGGTGGACATCGACGACCTCCCGCGACGCCTCGGGCGTCTCGTGCTCGATGAGCGATCGGACCCCGAGTCCACCCTCGTAGACCCCGGAGATCATCCATTGCTCCTGGAGCTGGCGTCCGGCCGCGATGGGCCGCGTGCCCTTGAAGCGCTCTCGGAGGAATCCGAGGATCGCGCGGTCCGCCGACTCGGCGACATCCGCCGCGCCCACGCGCCTCGCCCGTTCCCCCACGAGGCCGGCGGCCCGGAACGTGCAGAAGCCACCCTGGCAGGGTCCCATCCCGATGCGCGTGCCTCGCCGGACGTCATCGATCGAGCAGCCCGGATGCCGGTCGAGGAAGTCATCGAGCATGGGCCGCGTGACGAATTCGCACTCGCACAGAAGGTCGGCGTCCCCGCCACCCTCCGCCTCGTGTTCGGCCAGCCGGTGGCCCAGCCAGTACGTCTTCCCGGGGACCTGGTTCGGCAGGATCGCGTCCGCGGTCGTGCACGGCTCGGTCACGCCCAGCTTGGCGCACACGAGGTCGACGGTGTCCTCGGCCATCCGTCGGAACGTCGTGAGCTTGCCTCCGACGATCGTGACGAAGTTCTCCACGCCGTCCATGGCATCGTGGTCGATGACCGTGTGCGCACGGGAGATCTGGCGTCCGTCCTTCATCGCGGCGGCGGTCACTTCGGCAGGTGGCTGGTAGAGCGGCCGCACGCCTGCGTAGGCGCGCAGGAGCCGCATCCTGCCCAGGTCGGGGAAGAGCTTCTCACCCTCGCGGATCAGCGCGGCCACCTCGTCGCGGGTGATCTCGTACCGATCCGGATCCTCCACGCGTTGCTCCGTCGTGCCGAGGATGGCGACGGTATGGACGGGGACCATGATGTCGCCGTCGGAGGACTTGTGGCAGCGGTTGACGACCGTGTCCGTCATGCGCTGGTTGAAGATGAGCATCGTGCCCTTGCCCGGGTGCATCGTGACCGTCACGTCCACCATGGCGGCGATCTGCCCGGACCAGGCGCCGGCGCACGATACGACGAAGCGGGGCGTGATACGGGTCACGCTCCCGGACCGTTCGTCGCGGAGCGTCGCAGACACGATCCGGCCGCCGTCGCGCTCCATCCCCACCAGCCGCTGGTAGGTCCAGGCGTCGCTGCCGTGGGCGCGCGCGTCGGCAACGTTCGATTCGATGAGCTGCCAGGGCTCGACGGAGCCATCCGGCAGCCTGAAGACCCGGCGGATGCGCGGGTTGAGGGCCGGCTCGGCCCGGAACGCGTCGGCGACCGGGATCTCCTCGCAGTCGACGTCGGCGGCGGCGCAGGCCGCCTGGAAGCCGTCGACGTAATCGTCCGGATCGTCCGGCGTGGCGACGAAGTAGCCGCCCGTGTCCTCGATGCTGGCCGGCGCGATGCGACGGAGGATGCGGTTCTCCGCGATGCACTCGCGCGCCGCCAGCGCGTCCTTGGCCACGTAGCGGCCGCCCGAATGCAGGAGGCCGTGATAGCGCCCCGTGGTGCCCGTGCCGAAGTCGTCGCGCTCGATGAGCAGCGTGCGCAGGCCCCGTCGCGCCAGGTCCCGAAGCACTCCGGCCCCGGTCGCACCCCCACCGACGACGAGGACGTCGTAGGCGTGCGAGTCACCCATGCTGCTCACCTCGATCCGTCGTGATCCTGCTGATGCCGCGACCCCGCGGGTCGCGTCCTCCTGACGTGGTCCGGGGCCCCCAGCACAGCCGAAGGGCCCCGGACCACGAGGAGGCGGGGGCTAGTCGATCCAGCCGAACGTGCGCGTGACGGCCTTCTTCCACTGCGCGTACTCGGCGTCGACCTTGGCGGCATCCATGGTGGGATGCCACTCGTGGTCCTTCGCCCAGTTCTCGCGAAGGTCCTCGACCGCGGCCCAGTAGCCGACGGCGAGGCCGGCTGCGTAGGCGGCCCCGAGGGCGGTCGTCTCGGCGACCTTGGGCCGGATGACCGGAACCTTCAGGACGTCGGACTGGAACTGCATGAGGAGGTTGTTGTAGACCATGCCGCCGTCGACCTTGAGGGCGGTGAGCGGCACGCCGGAGTCGGCGTTCATCGCGTCAAGGACTTCGCGGGTCTGCCACGCGGTCGCCTCGAGGACGGCACGCGCGATGTGGCCCTTGTTCACGTAACGGGTGAGGCCGGCGATGACGCCGCGCGCATCGCTCTTCCAGTACGGAGCGAACAGGCCCGAGAACGCCGGGACGAAGTACGCCCCGCCGTTGTCGTCGACGGAGGCCGCGAGGGACTCGATGTCCGACGACTTCTCGATCATGCCGAGGTTGTCGCGGACCCACTGGACGAGCGCGCCCGTGATCGCGATCGAGCCTTCCAGCGCGTACTGCGCCGGCTCGTTGCCGATCTTGTACGCAAGCGTCGTGAGCAGCCCGCTCTTGCTCGGGACGGCCTTCGTGCCCGTGTTGAGGAGCATGAAGCAGCCGGTGCCGTACGTGTTCTTGGCCTCGCCGGCCGAGTAGCACGTCTGGCCGAACAGGGCGGCCTGCTGGTCGCCGAGGTCGCCTGCGACCGGCACGCCGGCGAGGTCGCCGACCGCCATGCCGTAGACCTCGGACGAGGCCTTGACGTTCGGGAGCATCGCCCGCGGGATGCCCATGAGCGCCAGGATCTCGGGATCCCAGTCGAGCGTCGTGTAGTTGAAGAGCAGGGTACGGCTGGCGTTGGAGACGTCCGTGATGTGGACGCCGCCGTCGGTGCCGCCCGTCATGTTCCAGATGCACCAGGTGTCGATGTTGCCGAAGAGCAGGTTGCCGGCGTCAGCCGCGGCCCGCGCGCCCTCGACGTTGTCGAGGATCCACTTGACCTTGGGCCCGGAGAAGTAGGTCGCGAGCGGGAGCCCGGTCTTGGGGCGGAGGCGATCCTGGCCGCCGTCCTTGGCGAGCTCGTTGCAGATGAGGTCCGTCCGCGTGTCCTGCCAGACGATCGCGTTGTAGACGGGCTTGCCGGTCCGGCGGTCCCAGACCACCGTCGTCTCGCGCTGGTTGGTGACGCCGACGGCCGCAAGGTCGGCCGCGGTGATCCCCGCCTTGGCGAGCGCGCCGCGAGTGACCTCGACGCTGCGCGTCCAGATCTCGAGGGGATCGTGCTCGACCCAACCCGGCTTCGGGAAGATCTGCTCGTGTTCCTTCTGATCGATCGCGACCACCTGTCCGCTGTGGTCGAAGATCATGAAGCGGGTGCTGGTGGTGCCCTGGTCGAGGGCCCCCACGTACTTCGCCATGTCCGATGCGTCTCCAGTCATACGGGCGGCGGCGGAACCGGGGCTCAGAGCCCCGACCACGCTGTCGCGGCCGACCTCACGAGGTAGAAGGAGGACGTGGCGCCCGGGTCCTGGTGACCCGCGCTCCGTTCGCCCAGGTAGCTGGCCCGTCCCTTGCGGGCCACGAGCGGCACCGTTTCGAGCATCCCCGCCTCCGCCGCGGTCGCGGCGAGCTGAAGGGCGGGGCCGACTGCGACGGCCTGTTCGGCGGCGGCCTGCAGCGCGTCGCGGGCCGGCAGGAGAGCCTCGAGCATCGTCTTGTCCCCGGGCTGCGCCTTGCCGATCCGTTCTACGCCACCGATGCCGGCGGCGAACGCCGTCGCGAACTCCTGGAGGGTGAGGGTCTCCTTCCCGACCGCCGTGCCCCCCATGCCCATGAAGAACATGCCGTAGAGCGGCCCGCTCGCGCCCCCGACCGTCGAGACGAGGGTGGAGCCGGCCGTCTTCAGGCAACTGCCGATGTCGGGTGTCGCGATGCCGTCGAGCTTGCCCACGACGGCATGCATCCCGCGGTCCATGTTGATCCCGTGATCGGCGTCGCCGATCGCGGAGTCGAGCTCCGTGAGATACGTGCGCTCCGCCGCGACGGTCTCGGCGAACGTCCGTATCCAGGTGAGGATGTCCTCGTAGGCGATCATCGTCGACTCCACGTACCCGTCGGCGGCGGCCGGGTGGGCGGTGATGGTCTCTCGCCGGCCCTGGCTAGACGCCCCAGCGCAGGCCGGGCGTGTGGACCGGCGCGTCCCACAGCCGCGTGAACTCGTCGTCGAGCCGCAGCAGCGTGATCGAGAAGCCGGCCATGTCGAGCGACGTGATGTAGTCGCCGACGAGGTTGCGGGCGATCACGACGCCACGTCCGTCGAGGATCTTCTTCAGGGCGTTGTAGACGATGTAGAGCTCGATGAGCGGCGTGCCGCCCATGCCGTTGACGAACGCGAGGACCTTGTCGCCGCGCTCGAACGGGAGGTCGTCGAGGATGGGCGTGGCGAGCATGTCGGTGATCTCGTCGGCGCTGGCGAGCTTCATCCGGGTCCGCCCGGGCTCCCCATGGATGCCGACCCCGATCTCCATCTCGTCGTCGCCGATCTCGAAGGTCGGCTTGCCCGCCTGCGGGACCGTGCAGCTCGTGAGCGCCATGCCCATCGAGCGAACGTTGTCCTGCACCTTCTGGCAGAGCGCGGTGACCGTCGCGAGATCCGCGCCGGCTTCCGCCGCCGCCCCGACGATCTTCTCGGCGAGGACCGTGCCACCGACGCCGCGGCGACCCGCGGTCCACAGCGAGTCCTTCACCGCGACATCGTCGGCGATGACGATGGCGCTGACATCGATCCCCTCGGCGCGCGCCATCTCGGCCGCCATCTCGAAGTTCATGATGTCGCCGGTGTAGTTCTTCACGATGTGGAGGACGCCGGCGCCGCCGTCGACCGCCTTGGTCGCTGCCAGCATCTGGTCGGGGACGGGCGACGTGAAGACGGCGCCCGGGCAGGCCGCGTCGAGCATGCCCATCCCGACGAACCCGCCGTGCATCGGCTCGTGGCCGGAGCCGCCACCGGAGATGATCCCGACCTTGCCGGGACGCGGTGCGTTGCGGCGGACCACGATGTTCGGCGCTTCGACGCGGATGAGGTCCGCGTGAGCCGCGGCCATCCCCGCGAGCGCCTCGTCGACGACGTCCTCTGGGGCGTTGATGAGCTTCTTCATCGGTTCTCCTGCGGGGATAGAGCGCGAGACTCACTGCCGGGCGACCGGTGCCGCCCGGCAGTCAGCGCGACGGGTCGACGGGTGGGAACGCTTCAGGAAGATGGAACGGCGGGGCCGCTACATCCCCATGTAGTTGCGCCAGACGCCCACGTAGACGACCGCCGCGAGGACGCCGCCGACGATCGGGCCGGCGACCGGGACCCAGGAGTAGGCCCAGTCCGACTCACCCTTGCCCGGGATCGGGAGGATGGCGTGGATGATGCGCGGCCCAAGGTCGCGGGCCGGGTTGATCGCGTACCCGGTGGTGCCGCCGAGCGACATGCCGATGACGAAGACGAGGAGCGCCACGGGGAGCGCGCCGAGGGCCGCCATGCCGCCCTTGGCGATGGTCACGCCGTTGGACGAGCCGTTCGTGCCGAAGGTGAGGATGACGAACACCAGCACGAAGGTGCCGATGACTTCCGAGATGAAGTTGAGCGGGAGGTTGCGGATGTTCGGCCCGGTGCTGAAGACGGCGAGCTTGAGGCCCTTGTCCTCGGTGGCCTTGAAGTGGTCCCAGTAGTGGACGGTGACGAGGATCGCGCCGATGAACGCGCCGATGAACTCGGCGATGAGGTACTCGGGCACCTGGCCCCAGGTGATGCCGCCGGTCACCGCGAGTCCGATCGTGACGGCCGGGTTCAGGTGCGCGCCGCTGATGGGTCCGGCGACGACGACGCCGACGAAGACCGCGAAGGCCCACGCCGCGGTGATGACGATCCATCCGGCGCTGTTCGACTTGGACTTGGCGAGCAGCACGCCGGCGACGACGCCGTCGCCGAGCAAGATCAGCAACCCCGTGCCGAAGATCTCGGCGATCATGATGTTGATGTTGAATTCCATACCACGACTCCCTCACTGCGGATCCGCCCTCGACGGGCGTCGATCGGGAACTGGGCCGTGGTCGTCATCGGCTCTATCGACGCGACGACCGGTCGGGCGAAGGCCCGATCCACCGGCCCGGATGAGCGAACGTCCCTCCGACGCTCCTCCTTTCAGGCTGTCGCTCCCCGTGCGCTCATGCCCCTCATGGAGACCCGGGCAGCGACCGACATAGCGGCACATCCGTGCCGAAACCACTCTACGGGCGGAATCGGTGTTCAAATCTCAACACATCATCGAAACCGTTCCGCAACCTTCTGCGGCGGGCGCCCCCGGACGGCCGTTCCGCGCCCTCAGCCGCTCGCGAGGGCGTCGGCCAGGGCGCGGAGGAGGAGGGCGCTCGAGGCCGCGCCGGGGTCCTCGTGGCCGATGGAGCGCTCGCCGAGGTAGCTGGCCCGACCCTTCGTCGCGAGGAGCGGGATGGTGGCACGGGCGCCGGCCTCGGCTGCGTCGGCGGCGAGCTCCGCCGCCCGCGCCAGCCCTGCTCCGCCGTCGACGGCGGCCCGGAATGCGTCGGCCGCCGGCACGAGCGCGTCGAGCATCGTCTTCTCGCCCGGCCGCGCACGACCGAGCGCGGCGATCGCCGCGACGGCCTCCGCGAGCGCACTCGCGGCGGCCGTCGCCTCCAGGCGGCCGCCGCCCGCGAGGCGGGCCCCTGCGCGCATGAACGCGCGCCCATAGAGCGCGCCGCTGGCCCCGCCCACCGTGCCAGTGAGCGTCCGCCCGACAGCGACAAGGAATGGACCGGGTGCCGACTCCGGCAGCGCACCCGCGTCGAGCCCCGCGACGACCGCCGCGAAGCCGCGATGGAGGTTGATCCCGTGGTCCCCATCCCCGATCGCCGCGTCGAGGTCGCCGAGCCGGACCCGGTTCGCGGCGATCCGGGCCGCGGCGAGTCGGAGCCACGCGCGCGCGACCTCGCCGCCACTGGGCAGACCGGTCTCGGTCCATCCCTCGGGGAGCTTGCGTGACGAGGCCGCGGCGTCGGCCGCCGCTGCGACCTGGTCGACGTGGGCGCCGGAGGACGCTTCGATCGCCGCGAGGACCGCGCCCTCGACGAGCGGCCCGGGGCTGACCCGCACGAGGGCGCGCTCCGCCGGGGAAAGCTCCTCGAGCGCCATCTCCAGCGCGAGGAAGGCGCTCCCCAGGTCGAGCAGGACGACCACGCCGTCGCCGGTCGCCGCCGCGAGCGCGGCCTTGAGCGCGGACCGGATCGATGGGCTGCTCGTCCCGAGATTCCCGATCGACGTGCCGCCGGCGATCGCGACCGGGACCTGGCCGGAGGACTGGGCGATCATCGCTCGAAGGCCGCGGAGGAGCTCTGGGCTGTGGCCGACGAGGACGATCGAGACCATGCGACCTCCGACCGCGGGAGCCGGTGCCGGACCGGCCCCGGGGGCTCCGCCGTGGCCCTAGACTGGCCACGTGATGAGCATAGAGGGGGTCGCGGGCGCCCGCGCGACCCGGGGCGGGCAGGGGCCGCTCGCGGTGACGGCGTGCGACATCATCGACGCACTCCGGCGCTGTGCGGTGACGATCGCGCGGCACGAGGTGCTGCTCGACAGGCTGGACGCGGCGCTCGGCGACGGGGACCACGGCGCGAACATGGTCGTCGGGCTCGACGCAGCGGTGCGGACGGTGGATGCCTCGCAGGCGTACCGCGGCGCCACGGACATCGGCGAGCTCCTGCAGCTCGTCGGTCACACGCTCGTGGCGAGCGTGGGTGGCGCGAGCGGGCCGCTCTACGGCACCGCGTTCATCGAGGCGGGGTTCGCGCTCGCCGGGGTGACCTCGCTCGACCTCCCGGGGATCGCCGACGCCTTCGAGATCGGCACTGCGGCACTCGCGCGCCGAGGCCGCTGCACCCTCGGCGACAAGACCATCCTCGACAGCCTCGAGCCCGCTGCGCGGGCCCTCCGCGTGGCCGCGAGCGATCATCGACCCCTCGGCCACGCGCTCGGCGACGCGGCCGTCGCGGCCCGTGCGGGCATGATCGCGACGACGCCGCTCATCGCACGACGCGGCCTCGCACTCCGCCTCGGCGAGCGGTCGCGTGGCCACCAGGACCCGGGGGCGACGTCGTGCTTCCTGCTGGTCCGGGCCATCTCCGCGCAGGCGGACCGCGGGGGGCGGCGCGTGTGATCCCCGAGCGGACGGACCGGCAGGAGGGCGGTCCGGGTGGACGGGTGGCCACGCTCGAGGGCGAGCGACGACGCGCCTTCGAGGACGCGCAGCGCGAGGCGGACACGATGTTCGCCCAGTACCAGCTCAGCCAGCTGCTCGCGTCCGGCGAGACCCTCGAGGACCTGGCGGCCGCCGTCCTCTCGGAGATCGCCCGCGCGAGCGGCGCGGACGTCGCCGGCCTGTGGCTCGCGGAGCCGAACGAGTCGCCGCTCTCGCTCGTCGCGGCCGTGGGATCGGGCCACCGGACGGAGAACGGCTGGGCCGCCGTCCCTCCGGCCCGCTTCGACGGGCTCGCTGCGGCGCGCGCGTGGGCGGTCGCCAACGGGTGGTCAGGCATGGCGCTCGAGGAGAGCCGCGACCTTGGGGCGCGCGGCGTGGAGCGCACGCCGATCGGCTTCGTCGCGGTCCAGCCCCCCGAGGACCAGGAGCTCGACCCGGGCCACGTCCGGTACCTCACCCTCGTCCGGAGGGAGCTCGGGATCACGTTCCGCGCAGCGCAGCTCCGGAGCACGCTCGCCCGGGAGCGCGCGACGCTCGCGGCGACGCTCGAGGGAGCCATCGACGCGATCGTCGCCGTCGACGTCGATCGACGGGTGGTGCGGCTCAACGCCGCGGCCTCGGATCTCGTGGGCACACCCGCTCGCGAGGCGGTCGGGGCGACGTGCCGCGAGTTCCTCGGCTGCGACCGCGGTGGCCGGGCCGCGCTTGCCGGCCCCGGCGGCGACCACGCGCCGGGGCGTCTCCTCTGCGGGCTCCGCTGCCCGTTCGACGAGGTGCTGGAGACCGGACTCCCGATCGCGGCGCGGGCGCAGAAGGTCCGCTCGCGGCGGCGGGTGGAGATCCCCGTCGCCGGGAGCTATTCGCGCATCTCGGATCCCACGGTCGGCGCCGTCGCGGTGCTGCGCGACCTGCGGCCGACGCTCGCGCTCGACGAGCTGCGGTCGAGCTTCGTCGCGGCTGTCTCTCACGAGCTCCGCACACCGCTCGCGCTCATCGACGGGTATGCGCAGAGCCTGCTCCACCTCGAGCTCGACGAGACGGTCCGGCGCGGATACCTCGAGCGGCTCGGTGCCGCCGTCGCGCGGGTCACGGGCCTCGTTGACCAGATCGTGGACATCGCGCAGCTCGACAGCGACGGGCTCGCACTCGAGCGGGATCCGATCTCGACCGAGGACCTGCTCGGCGAGTTCGTCGGCGAGCAGGCCGAGCTGCCCGGCGCGCCGGCCGTCACGCTGGACCTCGGTCCCGACCTGCCCGAGATCGACGTCGACGCGTCGCGCATCCACCAGGTCCTCGCGAACCTGGCCGGGAACACCGCGAAGTACGCGGGGCCGGAGGCGCGACTCGTCGTCAGGGCACGCCGCGGCGGACACCGGACGGTCGTGATCACGGTCGCCGACGACGGCCCCGGGATCGACGTGGGGCAGCGCTCGCACGTGTTCGAGCGCTTCTACCGGGGGCGATCGGTGCGCGAATCGCGCATCCCGGGGAACGGGCTCGGCCTCTACCTCGCGAAGCGGATCGTGGAGGCCCATGGCGGCTGGATCCGCCTGGATGCGACACAGCGGGGCGCCTCGATCTCGTTCGCGCTGCCCGCAGCGGACGACGGCGGCGCGACGGCCGGGCCCGTCGGACGCGGGGCGCGTGGGGCGCGCGTGACGCGCGACCGGGAGCCCGCGTGATCCCGCCGATGGCTGCGCCCAGCGGCGAGCGGATCCTCGTCGTCGAGGACGAGCCGGCGTTCGCCGACCTCATCGCGATGTGGCTCGATCGGCATGGACTCCGGCCGATCGTGGCGCACGACGGGCTGGAGGCCGTGCGCCTCTTCGAGGCCGAGCAGCCGGACCTCATCCTCCTCGACCTGGCCCTGCCCGGCCTCGACGGCTGGGAGGTGATCCGGTTGATCCGCGCGGCGAGCATCGTCCCGATCATCGTCGTCACCGCGCGCGGCGCGGTCGCGGACAAGGTCCGGGGGCTCGTGGAGGGGGCCGACGACTACGTCACGAAGCCGCTGAGCTTCCCGGAGCTCATCGCCCGCGTCCGCGCCGCGCTCCGCCGCTCGCAGACGTTCGGGCCGGCCGGGGAGCTGCCCGAGATCAGGTTCCCCGGCCTCGTCATCGACGAGCGCGGCCACCGGGTCGTCGTGGAGGGCCAGCCCGTCCACCTGACGCCGACCGAGTACCGCCTCCTCCGACATCTCGGGCAGCATCCCGACGTGGTCCTGGACCGCCGCGAGCTTCTCGTCGCGGTATGGGGCGCGGGATACGGGGACGACGTCCATCTGCTCCGCGTCACGATGCGGAACCTCCGGGCGAAGCTCGCCGCCATCGCTCCGGACAGGCGGTTCATCACGACGAGCTACGGCCTGGGCTACCGGCTCAACCCGAGCCGCGAGGACCCGGACCGGTAGGTCCGGCCGGGGGCCCGGGCGCGGATCAGGTCGCGGCGTCGGCGCGCGCGACCTCGCCCGCCGCGGCGATCCGCGCGACGACTTGCCGCGCGAGCGCCCACGCCCGCTCCGGGTCGTGCGGGAGGCGGATCCGCGACTGGTTGGACGCATGGCGCACCTGCTGCCCGAACGACGCCAGCGCGTAGGCCGCCGTCGACCGGCTCACCGTGGCGTACCGCACCACGAGCTCGCCGTCCTCGCGGGCCATGCTCGCGATGCCCGCGGCCTCGGCCGCGAGCCGCAGCTCCACGACCTCGGCGAGGCGGACGACCGGGTCCGGCATGGGGCCGTACCGGTCCACGATCTCCTGCCGCATCGCCGCGAGGCCGCCCGGGTCGCGGACCTTCGCCAGCCGCCGATAGAGCTCGAGCTTCTGCGCCTCGTCGGGCACGTAGTCGTCCGGCAGGTGGGCCTCGACCGGCAGGTCGATGACGGCGCCCGGCCGCTCGATCACCGCCGGCCGGTCCTCGCGTCGGGCCTTGGCCATCTCGACCGCCTCGGCGAGCATCCGCGTGTACAGGTCGAAGCCCACGGCCGCCATGTGCCCGTGCTGCTCACCGCCGAGGATGTTCCCGGCGCCCCGGATCTCGAGGTCGGCGAGCGCGATCTGGAAGCCGGCCCCGAGCTCGCTCGCGTTGAAGATGGCCTGGAGACGCTTCCGGGCCTCGTCCGAGAGCCGCTCGCGCCGCCGGTACAGCAGGTATGCGTACGCGCGCCGGCTGCTCCGCCCCACCCGGCCCCGGAGCTGGTAGAGCTGGGCGAGCCCGAGCGCGTCGGCGCGGTCGATGACGATCGTGTTCGCGTTCGGGATGTCGAGGCCCGATTCGATGATCGTCGTGCAGACGAGGATGTCGGCCCCGCCCGCCGAGAACCGGGTCATGACCGAGGCGAGGAGGCTCTCGTCCATCTGACCATGGCCGACGACGATCCGCGCGTCGGGCAGGAGCTCCCGGAGCTGACCGGCCTGCGCCTCGATCGTCTCGACCCGGTTGTGCACGTAGAAGACCTGGCCGCCACGGTCGAGCTCACGGAGGATCGCGTCGCGGACGAGCCCGGCGGACGCCTCGGCGACGCGGGTCTGGATCGGGAGCCGGTCCTCGGGCGGCGTCTCGATGACGCTCATGTCGCGGATGCCCGCGAGCGCGAGGTTCAGCGTCCGCGGGATGGGCGTGGCCGACAGCGTGAGGACGTCCACCGACGTGCGGAGCCGCTTCAGGCGTTCCTTCGCCGCGACGCCGAAGCGCTGCTCCTCGTCGACCACGACGAGCCCGAGGTCGTGGAACACGACATCCTTCGACAGGAGCCGGTGCGTGCCGACGACGACATCGACGCTGCCGTCGCGGAGGCCGGCGAGCGCGGCGGCCTGCTCCTTCGGCGGGACCGAGCGCGAGAGGTGGCGGACGAGGATGGGGAATGGCGCGAAGCGGCGGCCGAACGTGTCGAAGTGCTGCGCCGCGAGGACGGTGGTGGGCACGAGGATGGCGACCTGCTTGTCGGCCTGGATCGCCTTGAACACCGCCCGCAGGGCCACCTCGGTCTTGCCGTAGCCCACGTCGCCCACCACGAGGCGGTCCATGGGGCGCCGCGCCTCCATGTCCATCTTCACCTCGGCCGTGGCGCGGAGCTGGTCGTCGGTCTCCTCGTAGGGGAACGACGCCTCCAGCTCGGCCTGCCACGGCGTGTCCTCGCCGAACGCGAAGCCATCGGCGGTCTCCCGTGCCGCGTAGAGCGCCAGGAGGTCGTCCGCCAGCTCGGCGACCGCCTTCCGGACGCGGGCCTTGGTCCGCGCCCACTCGCCCCCGCCGAGCCTCGAGAGCGCGGGCCGCTCGCCGCCCGCGTAGCGCGTGAGCCGTCCGATCTGCTCGACGGGGACGAAGATCCGGTCGTCGCCGCCGAACGCGAGCTCCAGGTAGTCGCGCTCCTCGCCCGCCTCGCCGCGACGGAGCATCCGCTCGTAGCGGGCCACGCCGTGGTCCACGTGGACGACGAGATCGCCCGGCGACAGGCGATCGAGGATGTCGCGCGGGACGACCCGGCGGAGCGCCTTGGGGCGCCGGACGCGCACGGTGCCGAAGAGCTCGCGATCGGTGAGGATGACGAGACCGTCCGGGCCGCCGGCGAACCCGGCGTTCAGGCTCCGGTCCACGAGCGCGATGGCGCCGGGCGGCGGCGGCTCCGCCACGCCGGCCACGACCGCGACCGGGTGACCCGCCTCGGCGAGGATCTCGGAGAGCCGGGGGGCCTGGTCGGACGTCACGACGACGCGGCGCCCATCCGCGGCCCACGCGCCGACCGCGCGGGCGAGCGCCGCGCTGCGGCCGGGCGGGAGCTCCGGGACGCGCCAGCCGAACGGGTCCTCCTCCGCGGCCCTGCCGGTGAGCGTCACCGGGATGCCGGACTCCCACGTGAACTCGAGCGTCCGCGACCCGGCGAGCACCGACTTCCACGCGCGGCGATCCGGGTACGCCTCCGGCCAGCGGTCCGGCAGCTCGCCGGAGGCGACGAGCTCAGCCCGTCGCTCGTCGGCCTGGCGCCAGAGGAACTCGGCAGAGTCCGCGATCTCCGCGGGCTCGTCCACGACGAGGACGGTGCCGCGGCCGAGGTGGTCGAGGCCGGTGGCCGGCGCCAGCAGCGGCGCCCAGACCTCGGCGGCGTCCCCCACGGCCAGCGCGCGTCCGTCGTCGCCCTCGGCGAGGCGCACGAGGTCCGACGCGAGTCGTTCGGGGAGACGGTCTGCGAGACGCCCGAGGCGTGCCGCGATCGCGGCACCGCCGCCGCCGGGCCGAAGGAACTCCGACGCGGGAAGGAGCACGACGTCCCCCGCCGGGCCCACGGAGCGCTGGTCGGTCGGGTCGAAGGACCGCAGGGACTCCACCTCGTCGCCGAACCACTCGATGCGGACGGGGAGCGCCGACCCTGCCGCGAACACGTCCACGATCCCGCCGCGCCGGGCGGTCTCGCCGCGGCCGGCGACCTCGGTGACGGGGTCGTACCCGAGGTCGATGAGCTCGCGGACGAGCACGTCGGGGCGGATCCGCGTGCCGACCGCCAGGCGGCGCGGCGCCGCCGGCAGCGCGTCTGGCGCGATCGTCCTCTGGAGCAGCGCCTGCACGGACGCCACGAGGACGCGGGCGCTCCCGTCGTGCCAGCGCGCGAGCGCCGCCACCCGCGCAGCGCTCTCGTCCCGGACGAGCTCGCTGCGCTCGTAGGCGAGTGCCGTCCGCGGCTCCAGGACGACGACCGCGGCCGGATCGCCGAGCCATGTCGTGAGCTCCTCGGCCACGCGGTCGCCGATCTCCGCGTCGCGGGCGATCCAGCACAGGCGCTCGCCGGAGTCGCCGAGCGCCAGCGCCGCCGCGAGGAACGTCTTGGCGCCGTGCGGGACCGATGCGATCGCCGCGTGCCGGCCGGCCGCCGGGACCGCGGCCCCCGCCGCCCCGAGCTGCCCGCGGAGACGGACGAACGGCGCGCAACCGTCGAGCAGCGGCAGGAACGCGGAGAGGTCGGTGGGCCGCCGCCGGGGCGGCGCCTCGACCGGTGCCGTGCGGGAGGCATGGCCCGCCGCGACCGCCCGGTCGCCCGCCACGCGCTCGCGCGTCCGCTTCCCCCGGAGCCGGAGGTCGCTCACCGCTCGTCCGTGTCGCGCGAGGGGAGGACGCGCCGCCAGCCGGTCTTCGTCCGGCGGATCCCATCCGGGCCGGGCGGCCCATCGACGTCGCCGGGCGGGGCGAGCCGCGTCTCGTCCGCGGGGCGGAGGGTGAACGCGTTGAACCGATTGGCCGCCTTCGACACGCCGTCGCGGGCCCACGCTTCCACGGCGTCCGCCGCGGCGTCGAGGAGCTCGTCGAGACGTGACTGCTCGGACGGCTCGAACCGGCCGAGCACGTGGTCGACCGCTCCACGCGCCGGGTCGCCGATGCCCACGCGCAGCCGGTTGAACTTCTCGGTGCCCATCTCCTCGATGATCGACGCGAGGCCGTTGTGCCCGCCGTGGCTCCCGGACTCGCGGAAGCGCATCTTGCCGAACGGGAGCGCGAAGTCGTCCGTGACGACGAGGATGTCGCCGATCGGCGCGCGCTCCCGCGCGAGGAGCTTCCGGACGGCCGTGCCCGACAGGTTCATGTACGTGAGCGGCTTCGCGAGGACGAGGTCGAGGCCGCGGTAGCGGCCCTGGACGACTGCGGCCGCGTCACGCGTCCTCCCGCGCCCCGCCCAGCCCGCCCGGTCCGCCATGCGGTCGACGACGAGCCAGCCGATGTTGTGGCGCGTCTTCGCGTACTGCTCCCCCGGGTTGCCCAGGCCGACGACGATCTTCACGGGTCCTCCGCACGGGGCGAGGGCGACCGCAGCCCTTCGCCGCGGAGCGGGCCGAGCACGCCGACGGGGCCCGCGTCAGGTGGCGCGGGCCGTGCGGCGATGGTAGCGCAGGAGCGGCCGGGCTACGGAAGCCACCGCGCCGACGGCCGAAGCGGCGGGCCGCGCTGGGCCTTCGGGGCATCTGGGCCTTCGGGGCATCTGGGCCTTCGGGGCATGCGGAGGACGCGCGGTCGGGCACGCGCGCGGGCAGGTCAGGCGCGCGATCGGTCAGCCGTGCGCCACCAGGCCACGCGCGCGAGCAGGTCAGGCGCGCGCGAGCAACGCGGTCTCCAGGCGGCGCATCGCGGCCCCCTCCGCGGGGTCGGCGTGGTCCCAGCCGCAGAGGTGCAGCGCCCCGTGCGCGACGAGGAGGAGGAGCTCGTCGGCGGGTGCCCAGCGCAGGTCGCCGGCCTGACCCCCGCGCCCCTCGGCGGCCTGCGAGACTGCCCGCTCCACCGACACGACGACCTCGCCGAGCTGCGCCCGTGCCCGCGGCGGCAGGACGAACCGCGGATCCCCGCCCGGTCCCGGCGGGGCCCCGCCTTCGTGCCGCGGGTACGCGTCGGGCGGGAGGAGCGGGAACGAGAGCACGTCGGTGGGACCCGCCACGCCCATCTGCGCCGCGTTGAGCTCGGCGAGGAGGGTGTCGTCCGCGAGGACGAGGCCGACCGCGGCATGCGTGGGCGCGCCCGCCGCGTGAAGCGCGGAACCCACGGCGTCCGCGATCTCCCGTCGGAGGAGGCGACGGCCCAGGACGGACGACCGGAGGAGCGGCGCCGCCGGGTCGAGCACGGTCAGGTCCAGGACGCGGTCGCCCGCGAGCCGATAGCGCGCCACCCGTGCGTCCGCTCCGGTCCCGGCGGGTCGGTCAGGCGCCCGTGCCCGCTCCGCGGCGGGCCTCGAGCTCCACGACCTTGTTCTGCGGGTAGGCGATGCGCTGGTGGTACGCCCCGAGCAGCTGCGCGACGAACGCCTCGCGGATCCGCTCGACGTCGCGGAGCGTGAGGTCGCACTCGTCGAACTGGCCGTCCTCGAGGCGCTCGGTCACGATCCGAGCCACCATCGCACGGATCGCCGGCTCCTCGTGCGAGGAGAGGCTCCGCACCGACGCCTCGACCGAGTCGGCGAGCATGAGGATCGCGGCCTCGCGCGTCTGCGGCTTGGGCCCGACATGACGGAAGGCGGCCTCGTCGACCGCAGCCGCGGCCCCCTCGCCCGCGGCCGTGTGGCGGCCGCCGAAGGGCTCAGCCGCCTCGTTCCGGGCCTTCTCGAGGAAGTAGCTCATCTTCGCCGTGCCGTGGTGCTGCGGGATGAACGCGATGAGCGCCTTCGGGAGCTTGGCGCGGTAGGCGATGTCGATGCCGTCCGTCACGTGCGCGCGCAGGATGCGTGCGGACACGAGCGGATCGAGCTCGTCGTGGAGGTTCTCGCCGCCCGCCTGGTTCTCGATGAACGCGGCCGGGTTGGCGAGCTTCCCGACGTCGTGGTAATAGGCAGCGACACGCGCGACGATCGGGTCGGCGCCCACGGCCTCAGCGGCCCGCTCCGCGAGGTTGCCCACCATGAGCGAGTGATGGTACGTGCCGGGAGTCTCGGTGAGGAGCCTGCGCAGAAGCGGCTGGGTGGGGTTGGCGAGCTCCTGGAGCTGGAAGGCCGTCGCGATGCCGAAGAGGTTGCCGAGCACGGCGAACAGCCCGGCGGAGGCGATCGCGGCGCCGGCGGCGGAGGCGAGGCCCGCGACGAGGAGCTGCGCGATCCCGGTCAGGTCGCGCTCCCCGAGCAGTGAGAACACCGTGACGACGAGGACGTTCACGACGGCGATGACGGCCCCGGCGCGGATGAACAGCCCGATCCGGTCGCCGCGATGGATCGTGATGATCCCCGCGACGCCGCCGACGAGGAAGTACGTCGCGATCTCGAGCGAGCTCCCGTTCGCGGCCCCCGCGATGATCGCGACCATCGCCTGCACGATCATCGCCGGTCCCGAGCCGAGCAGCACCGCGAGGATGATGCCGACGGCAGCGAGCGGGAGGAAGAACGGGAGGATCGACCGGCCGGCCGTCAGCTTCACCATGACGATGGCTGCGAGGACGAGGACGCTCACGAGCAGGAGGGCGTTGTTCCGGTGCCACAGCTCGCGCCGGAATCGCCAGATCCACGCCAGGAGGACGAGGACGAGGAGCGCGGACAGCAGGAGCCAGCCGGCGCCGCGGACGAGGTCGAGGCCGGCGTCGAGGCCGAGCGCCTTGAGCGCCTCGGCATCGGCCGGGGAGACCTGGGCGCCGGCGTCCACGACGGTGCTGCCTGTCCTGATCGTCACGGACACGGGGGCCACGGCCTGGCGGGCCTCCGTCCGGGCGGCATCGGTGAGGGACGCCGAGTAGGACGAGTTCGGCGTCACGAATGGCGCAACGAGCTCGGCCGCGAGCTGCTTCTCCGGGCCCGTCCAGGCGAGCGGGAACCGGCCGGGCAGCGTCGCCTTCTCCTCGACGAGGGCGGTGTCCTTGATCTCGACCCGCTCGCGCTCCCCGAGGACCTGCGCCGCCGTCTCCCGGATCGTCGCCCATCCGATCGCATCGAGCGAGTCGAGGGTGAGGCGCGCGGCGGGCGAGAGCTCCGGGAACAGGGGCTCGAGCGCGACGCGACGGGCGGCTCCATCGTCGAGCGCGAAGGCGAGGTCGACCCGGCGCGCCTCCTGGCGGAACTGGGCCACCTGCGCGTCGGAGATCGCGGAGGCTCCCGCGAGCGTGTAGTCGTACAGGGGCGCGACATCCCGGGCCGCCTGGTCGCGAGCCGCCGCGGTCTGGATCTCGCTCACGTACGTGGCGGCGTGGGGTGCACGGATGGTGGCGGGGGCAGTGTCGCCCACCTGCGGCGCGGCCGATGTCGAGAGCATGTCGGCACCGAGGATCACGGTGAGCGCCCCGACGAGCGCGAACGCGAGGATCGCGAGGCGGACCGCGTCGCGCCGGGTGAACCGGCCGGCGGCGTCGAGCGTGCGGGCGAGCACCGGGCTCCTCAGCCCCCGCCGGCCGCGGCGCCCGAGGACGGATCGGCGGCCGCGAGCGCGGCGGTGACGAGCGCGCTCACGCGCTTCCCGTCCGCGCGGCCGCGCGTCTCCGCGGAGAGGCGTCCCATGACCCGTCCGAGGTCCCTCGGGGACGTGGCGTCGGTGGCGGCGATCGCGGCGTCGACGAGCGCACGGAGCTCGGCGTCTGTGAGCGGCGCCGGCAGGTACCCGACGAGGATCGCGATCTCGGCCTCCTCCTTCTCCGCGAGGTCGGGGCGGCCGCCCGCGCGGAACGCCTCGACGGATTCGCGGCGCGTCTTCACCTCGCGCGAGAGGACGCCGAGCACTTCGTCGTCCGCAAGCTCCCGGTGCTCGCGCTTCTCGACCGCGTACACGGACGACAGCGCCATGCGGAGGACATCGAGACTCAGCGCGTCATGCGCGCGCATCGCGTCGGTCATCTCGGCGTGCAGACGCTCACGGAGGGTCACCGGTCACCTCACCTCCGGCGGGGGCTTCGGCCCTCGACGGGATGGGACCCGGCCGGCTCGGACACGAGGCCCGGGGACGGCGGCGGCCGGGACGGGGCGGCGGATCAGCCGTTCTGGCGAGCGGCCTTCTTGCGCTTGGCTTCCTTGCGCTTCCGCTTCACGGAGGGCTTCTCGTAGTGCTCGCGACGGCGAGCCTCGGCGAGGATGCCGCTCTGCTGGATCTTCTTGTTGAAGCGTCGGAGCGCGCTCTCGAAGGACTCGTTCTCACCGACTCGGATCTCTGCCAATCCCGGGATCACCTCCTCAGGCCATGGGATGCGGTGCCGCATCGCGTCCGCGGCCCACGGAGCGATGGCGTCAGTCCCGGCTTCATGATCGGGACCCACGGGCCGCCGGAGTGTACGCCGCGCCCTCGACGAGGGTCAACCGAGGTGACCCGGGTCCTCCCCCTGGGTGACCGGAAGCGGCGCGTCCACCGCGGCCCAGGCGCGCACCTGGTCGCGCCTGACCTTCAGGGTGTGGGTCCGGGGGAAGTCGTCGTCTGGCCAGAGACGCCAGGACTGGACGCGCTGGCTGATCCCGAGGGTGGCGTTCGCGCGCTTCACCGCGGCGTCGATCTGCGCGCGCACGACCGCGGGGTCTCGCTCGACGGCGAGAGACGTCGCGGTCGGCGCCTCGCCGCCCTGCGGGATCGGGGCCGGACCGGGCGCGAGCACAACCGCCTCGATCCGCCCCGGCGCCGTCTCGACCACGACGGAGTCGCGCAGGCCGGCCACGCGGAGGGCGTTCTCGATGTCCTCCGGGTACACGTTCAGGCCGTTGGGCAGGACGATGATGTCCCTGGTCCGGCCCATGAGGACGAGGCGACCGTCCGCGTCGAACCGCCCGATGTCGCCGGTCCTGTACCAGCCGTCGGTCGTCATGGCCGCAGCGGTCGCCTCCGCGTCGTCCCAGTAGCCCTTGAACAGCTGCGGGCCGCGCAGCAGGATCTCGCCGTCGTCGGCAAGCCGGCACTCGCCGGGGGGCTGCGCCCGCCCCACCGTGCCGAGCCCGTGGTCCCGGCGCGTCGTGCACGTGCCGAAACCGGCCTCGGTGGACCCGTACCCCTGGATGACGACGACGCCGAGGTCCTCCCACGCCTGCTGGAGCGACGGCGGGAGGAACGCGGCCGTGCAGACGATGAGGCGGAGCTCGCCGCCGAGCTGCTCGTGCACGCGGCGGAAGAGTCGGCGGCGGGCGGGGTACGGAAGGCGCCGGGCGACCCGACGAAGGCGCGCGAAGGCCGCCGCGCGTCCGGTCCGGGCGGCCTCCCGCTCGATCGTCCCCCAGATGAGGTCGAGCACCTGCGGGACGAAGATCATCGCGGTGACGCGCCGGGACCTGATCGCGTCGAAGATGACCCGCGGGTTGCGGCTCCGGACGTAGAGGACGCTCGCGCCGACATCGAGGACATAGAACGTCCCGATCGCCTGCTCCAGGAGGTGCGAGAGCGGGAGGATCGAGACGGTCCGGTGCTCCATCTCGGGCAGGATCCGGTGGCACAGCGCCACGGACGCCATGACGTTGTCGTGCGCGAGCATCACGCCCTTGGGCGTCCCGGTGGTCCCGGACGTGTAGACGAGCTCCCAGATCTCGTCCGGCCGCGGCTTCTGCCACGCCGCGACCCGCGCGTCGACATCCGCCGGGATCTCCGCCTCGGGATCCGCCGCCAGCGCCTCCAGCGAGGTCGTGGGGAAGTGCTCCAGGCCGGCTTCGCGGGGGTCGGGCGCGTCGCGGCCGGTCCCGAGCGCGAGGTGCCGGGCGCCCGAGCGCGCCACGATCCGCTCGATCGCCTCGGGAGCCATCCGCAGGTCCAGGGGCACGAGGATGAGCCGCGCCATCATCGCCCCGAAGTAGACGGCGGGCAGCTCGGGCATGGACGGCGACCACGTGAGGAGGCGGTCGCCGGGCTCCAGGCCGAGCGCCCGGAGGCGCCACGCGGCGAGGCGCGACCGATGGAACAGCTCGGCGTACGTCCACTCGACGGACGTCGCGTCGTCGCGGCGCAGGGCGAGGGCCGGGCGGTCCGCGAAGCGCGTTGCTGCGCGCTCGAGTAGCTCGACGATCGTGGCCGCGGGGTGCTCCGCCATGGTCGCATCCTACGCGGGCGGGATAGCCCGCCTGCGGCCGGTGATCGCGCAGGTCGTGGGTCCGCCGCCGCGACGGACGCGCGCGCCCACCGCGGACGGCGCACCATCGCTCGATGATCGACCGACCCTTCGAGCACGCGGACGACCTCGTCGCCGCGGCGCGCATCCCCGACCGCGGCATCCTCAGCCAGACGATCTCCGACGCGAACGGCGTCCGGGTCGTCCTCTTCGGGTTCGCGTCCGGCGAGGAGCTGTCGGAACACACGGCGGCGCGGGCCGCCATCCTCGAGATCGTGGCCGGCACCGCCGAGCTGGTCGTGGGCGGGGAGCGGCTCGACGGCCGCCCCGGCACGTGGTTGCGGATGCGGCCGCGCACGCCACACAGCGTCCGGGCGACGACGCCGCTCGTCCTCCTGCTCACGCTGCTCCCGGAGGGTGGCGGGTAGCGCGCTGCCGACGCCCGCCGAGGTCCGCCGGCGCGCCCGTCAGCCGGCCGGGATCGGGACGGACTCGCCCACGCCCGCGAGGATCGTGAGCATCCGCTCCCCCGCCGTGGGATCGCTCGCGCGCACCGGGGACCAGACGGTGAGGATCACG
>CAIYQJ010000015.1 GCA_903928275.1 uncultured Chloroflexota bacterium | reverse complement strand
GCCGAGCTCGCCTCGCGGTTCAAGTTCGCACGCCAGAAGTCCAAGCTGGCGGGAACCATCCGCGGCTCGTTCTTCGTGATCAAGGGCGAGTACTGATCGCGACATCCACCCGCTCCGCGTAGACGAACAAGGGAGTGACCGACTGGTCAGGTGAACGAGGTGCGGGGCGACGATGCCCGATGACGAGCAGGAACACGCACGACGGCCGGACGCGGCCGTGTTCCCCGTGTCACGCGTCCGCAGCAGCCACGTGGTGCCGAACGGCGTGGTCGTCGCGCTCGTCGTGGGCGTGCTTGCATTCCTCGGCGGCATCGGCGTGGCATCGAGCGGTCCAGTGCAGTCGCCGCGATCCGCCCTCCCGGCCGCAAGCGTGCCCGCGGCCAGCGGTGCGCCTCCTGCCGACGGCACCCCTGCCGGGCCGCCCGCGATCGCCTTCGCGCCCGCGATGTCCTCGTCCGGCCCTGCGCCTGCCGCCGCCTCCGCGCCGGACTCCAGCGCCTTCGCCCGGGGGTTTGCCCCTGGATCGCTCGCAACGGGCCTGCCGGGTGGGGCGAGCTGCGTGACCGGAGAGCCGCGGTCGAAGGAGGTGCCGCGGACGCGACTCGACGGCCCGCGGTTGACCTCCCAGCGCTCGTGGCTGATCTGGTGCCCGGTCAAGCCTGCTCAACGACAGACGTTCCTGCTCGCCCTGTTCGACGGGCTCGTCGCCCGCATCCCGGCGGAGACTTACGGCTACAGCACCGGCGCGGGCGCAGGGGACGCCCTGTTCCCCTACGCGGAGGCCCCCTTCGCCGGCACGGTCGCGGTGACGGCAGACGCCGCGGGCTCCGGGCTCTCGATCGCCATCGTGCTCCAGGAGTGGATCGTCCAATGACGGCCGCGCAGAAGGAGCCAGGATGGACCACCGTTCGGTAGGGCCTGTATCCGAGTTCCCTCCAGATGCGGTGGACGGTCGAGGGGCTCATGCCCGTCCGGCGCGCCATCGCCCGGACGCTCCAGTGAGTCGTGCCCTCGGGGGGCGGACCCATCGTGAGGGCCTCGAGGCGGTCCCGGTCCTCCCGGGTGTGCCCGGGCCGCGGAGCCGAGCCGTGTTGGCGAGACTACGGGCGGCGGATCACCCGCGAATCGCCTGTTCCACCGATGTCGCCGCGCGCGTCCGGCGCTTGCGACGGATGGGGATGTCCATCGATTCGAGGATGCTCCGGATCCAGGATGGCGTGACCCTGAACGCCGGCGGGAGCTCGGCCGCGACCACCTCGATCTCGAGCCCGCGGACCGCGTCGGCGTCGCGGAGGTAGTCGCGAAGCCCCGGGCCGAAGCGCTCCGTGATGACCGCCTCCGTGGCATCGGCATTGCTCTTCGCGTTGATCATCGCGACGACGATCTCCCTCGACGCCGGATCCCGGAGGTCCAGCCGGATCGCCCCGGTCCCCTGCGGAACCGGCGAGCCGTCGCGACAGGCGAGATACCTCTTGCCGTCGGGGCCCTCAACGGTCATCTCACGCCTCAGGCGGCCGTCGCGGCAGCGCGAATCCTGCGTCCACGATCGACGCGACGAACGTCTCGATGAACGCACCGCGTGCGGCGGCGGTCGCGGCGACCACCGCGATGGACGTGGCCTGGTTCATGCTCTCGTCCTGGTCGCCCTCGGCGCCGCCGCCCCAGAGCAGGTCCTGGGCCTCGACGAGCGTGCCGGTGATCGCGTCGCCGACGTGCCAGCCGACGGCATCCCAGGCTGACTCCGCGGCCTCCCGGATCTCGTCGTCGGTGGGGATCCTCGCATCGATCTGGGCCATGGTCCGCCCTCCCGCTGCCCGCCACGCCGGCGGGTGGAGCGTCAGCGTAGGACGGTCGCAGGTGACGCTGCCGACCAAGAGGCGAGCGGACACCGCGCTGGGTCAGAGAGCATCTCCTTCGGTGCCGGCGGTGGCCGATCGTTGCGGGCCTCATCATGGATCGTGCGCGGACGACGGCCACCATCGGTCGAGTCGTCGCAGTGCAGGAGATGGGATGCCGCGAGGCGGCCACCACGAGAGGCAAGCCATGACCGAGAAGGCCGGCTCCGCGGCACATCCACCCCACCTGACCAGGCCTGGTCAGCGCGCGCCCGTCGCCCCGGGGCTCGTGTGCCCCAAGTGCCAGGGCGTGATGAGGACGTACGTCCGAGGCGGGATCGTCGTCGAGCTGTGCGAGGACTGCCGGGGGATCTTCCTCGACAAGGGTGAGCTGGAGCGCCTGATCGACGTGGAAGGTGGCGGTTGGTCGGGGATACTGGCAGGGCCCTCAGATCCGACGGGCTGAAGCCCCTGCCTGCGGGCGCTCGACCTCGCGAGACGCGGGCGCAGAGAAGGACCTGTCCCCCTCTTCCTCCGCTTGCCAGGACGAGGCCCCTCGGGGTGGTCGGGCACGAGAGGAATCGAACCTCGACAGCCGTTGGCGGCCGTGATTCACAGTCCCGCCCAGACCGTCCGGCGCCGTCCGGTTCCGTCCGCGATCCGTGCTCGGAACGGGCCTCCGGAGCCCGTCGAGGGGGGTCCGGAGGCCCGTTCAGTCCGACCGGTATGCTACCGCGTCGTGCTACCAGTCGGCCGCTATGCGACGGCCGCTGTGCCGGCCACTGCGCCCCGTCGCCGGCCGTCAGGACCGGCCGCAGCCAGTAGGCTCAGCGCGGCCACGTCGTTCGGATGCGCGCCCTCGTGGGGCAGTCGCAGTCCAACGTCCCATGTGTCGCCCGCCCTGACGTCGCGGATCCTGGGCCGTCCCGGGCCCTCGCGCAGGGCTGGGTGGCGGCGCACGGGCGATGGGCGCCGGTGGCGGGCGCGCGCGTCCGGTCGGTCCGCCTCCAGGAGTGGCGACGCCGCGACGCCACGAGCCTCCTGGTCGAGCGCGCCCCCGTCAGTCGGTGGGCGCAGCTGAAGATCGAGCGGCTCGCACTTCGGCGACCAGGATGTACACGCTGGCCACGCAGACCCAGAGAGGGAAGAGCAGGACGATCCACTGGAGGAACGCGAGGCTCAGGAGCATCACGACGGCGATCGCGTAGCCGGCGACGATGAGTGCTCGCGGGAAGATCGCTGCACGCAGCGCGATCGTGCAGGTCGTGATCATGAAGACGGCTGCCGCCCGTGCGGCGAGGACGAACAGGAAGGAGAACCCGACCGAGCGCACATCCTCGAGCGTGCCGGCGCTCAAGGGCGGAGCGGCGTCGAAGCGGTTGCCGGCCGCCAGGCTCGCCAGGACCGCGGCCGCACCCCAGTACATCGCGACGAAGAGCAACCCGCTGCCGAGGAACACGGTCCCGAAGAACTGGTCCTCCTTGACCCCGATCCGGGCGCGGATGACGCCGATGAACCAGAGGAAGGCGATTCCCGCGAACGGGGCGAGGTAGAGCGCGGCGAAGGTGGTCTCCGGCAGTCCGTCGGTGCGGTACCAGTCGACGAACGCCTGCTCGTCCAGGCCGACCGGCGGTCGCGCGCTGGCAAGCATGAGCGATGCCGCGAAGAGGATCGAGAATGCGATTCCCGCGAGACCCGCCGACCGGGGCGCCCTGCGCTCGAATCGGCGGAAGTCGTCGATGGGACCGCCGGTGTCGGCGTGACCGACGAACGGTGAGAGCGGGCTGGACAATGACGCCTCCCTGGCCCTGCTCGACCTCTTGGCGGGCCACAGCCGATGATGCATCTCGCCATGGCTGTCCGCGGCGCCGTTCCCCCATGGCATCTGGCCGTGGCCTGTAGCGCGACGGCGTGCGCGGTCGGATCGACGCCCTGCCGCCGGTGCATGTGCGATATTGCCGGTTCATCTGCGACATCGGTATCGCGCACGCGAGGGGATGAGCTGGAACGTCGTCTTCCGATCCGGAGGGACACGCTGCGCGCGGATGCCGTCGCCGGCCTCGTGCTCGGCGTGCAGAGCGTGCCCGATGGCCTCGCCACGGGGCTGCTCGCGGGGGTCAACCCGCTCGCGGGCCTGTATGCCTACATTGTCGGCACGTTCACCGGCGCCCTGATCACCAGCTCCGCGTTCATGGCCATCCAGGGGACGGGTGCGATGGCCATGATCGTGGCGGACGTCCCCGGGTTGCACCAATCCGCGGACGCCGAGCGGGCGCTGGTCACGCTCTCGATCCTCACCGGCGTCATCATGCTCGCGGCCGGGCTCCTCAAGCTCGGGGGTCTCCTG
>CAIYQJ010000014.1 GCA_903928275.1 uncultured Chloroflexota bacterium | reverse complement strand
CGACCCAGGCGCGAAGGTTCCCCGCGACCTGCGCCGGGTCCGCGAGGATGCCCCGGAGGGTGAGGCGGCTGGTGTTGTAGACCTCGATCCCGGTGATCGCCTGGAGGACCGGGCCGACGTTCTCGACCTGGCCCTTGAGCGCCTGGAGGCGGTCGAGGACCTGCTTCTTCGAGGGCTCGAGGACGCAGTCGAGGCGTCGGAGGACGACGAGCGGGAGGATGACCCGGCCGTACTCGGACTGCTTGTAGTCGCCGCGCAGAAGATCGGCGATCGACCAGATGAGGCCGGCGTGGTTGTTCGGGCTCGGGCGGGCCTCGGTCATCGGTGGCACCTGCGAAGCCGCAGCCGCGCGAGGCGCCTGCCCGAGATGCCCGTTCCGATCACGGCCCCCAGCATGGCCGCAACTCTATCCGGCCGCGTGCCAGCTCGGGTGCCGCCGGCCACGTGACGCACCGGATGCGGGCGCCTCTGATGCCATCGAGGTCAGAGGATGCGCACTTCGTGCTTCAGCACCTGGATCTCAGCGACGCCGCGATCGAGGGCCACCTCGATCTCGTGGAGCTCGCTGGCGAGTCGGTCGCGATCCTCGGTTTCTGCCGTGCGAAGCCAGACGAGCGGATGTCCCTCGGCCCGAGCGCGACGAGCGAGTCCGCGATCGTGCGTGATGAGGACACGACCCGTCACCCGCGCGTAGGCGAGCACTTCGGCATCGGGAGCGTCCGGCGCGAGCGCGTCACGCACCTCGATCGCGTCCCACGCGCGATCCCGCAGGAGATGGGTGACGCTCCTCGGCACGTTGTTGTCGAGGAGGCAGTCCACCTCTGTCAGCCCGCGCGGCGGAGAGCGGCGTCGACGTCTTCCGCGCGGAGCTCCGGGTATTCCTCGAGCATCCGCTCGACGGACCATCCGCCGCGGGCCATCCGGCGGATCGCGCCCGGCGTCATGCGCGTCCCGGCGACAGCGACCTGGCCCGCCAGCACGCCGCGGCGCTTCGACACCTCGCCGATCCCGGTGCGCTCGCGGAGCCTGCGGATCGACTCGGTGAGGTCGGCCCTGATCTCCTCGAGCGCGATCTCGAACGTCATGATGATCTGACCCGGCTGTCGGACCGACTCGACCTGGCCGCCGGGGCCGAGGTAGACGACCTCGCCGCCGGGCAGAAGGGCGAAGCGAACGGTCGCGAACGGCGCATCGACGTCCAGCGCGCTCTTGAGCTTGCGCAATGCCTGGAGCGAGAGCTGGCCCCTGAGGCGCGCGACAATCCGGAGAGCGACGAGGTCGCGGAACGAGTAGAGACGCGGCGACCCCCGACCTTCCCGTGCGGCCACC
Source organism: uncultured Chloroflexota bacterium (assembly GCA_903928275.1). Classification (GTDB taxonomy): domain Bacteria; phylum Chloroflexota; class Limnocylindria; order Limnocylindrales; family CSP1-4; genus CAIYQJ01. The sequence goes on along the minus strand of CAIYQJ010000014.1, from coordinate 8,927 downwards.
GACGGCCGGATGAAGTCCGTCTCGTCCCAGTACTGCAGCCGACGCAGGCTGACGCCGGTCAGCGCTCGGGCTTCGTTGGTGCTGAAGGCGCTCACGATGTCAGCCACGGGGTCCTCCTGCGCCCATCGTAAACCATGAATGGTTTATGCGCCCCGCCTTTCTCGATCAACGCGGTCCGTCCGATCGCGTGCGGAGCGGCGTCGCTGCGAGCCGTGCTCGGGGACGTTGCAGAACGTTGCATTACCCGGGCCGTGAGCGGACCTCGCCCTTCGTAAACAGCAGGTCCTCGGTTCGAATCCGAGTGTCGGCTCCACTCTCCCCCGTGAACCGCGCCGACTTCGGCCGCCTTGGCGCGTTCCGGCGGAGAGATGACCCCTATTGACCCCTGTTCGTCGATGCATGCGCGCCGAATCCGGTCGGAACGCGCCAATGGGCGACGCCTGCGGGCGTGGCAACTGCCCGGTCCGCGCGCGCGTGCCTGTGCTGGCGCACGCGGACGTCGCGCGAGATGGAGCCCAGTCCGGATCGGCCAGACCTGAAGCCGCGCAAGATCTGAGACGGCATCTGGGATGTCCCCGCCATGTCCGACGAGGAGACTCGGCGCAAGAGCCGTGACGTCGGCCCGCACCCCGCCGATGAGCGCCCCTCCAACCCGAGGCGTCAGTAGACCCAGGGGATCAGGGGTCGGGTCCGCCTGCAGTAGTCATCGAACCGCTCCCCGAACTCTGCCCGCAGGGCCGCCTCTTCCACGCGGATCCGCCACGCGAAGCCGAATATCACCGGCACGAGCAGTCCCACGATCGACAGCCAGTTCGCGAGAGCCAGGCCGATGCCCAGGAAGACGAGCAGCTGCCCCAGGTATCCGGGATGTCGGATGCGCCGATAGAGACCCTCCTCGACCAACCGGTGGTCGGCCTTGATCTCGACCTGATAGGTGAAGTACGCGGCGAGGGTCGCCATCGCGCTGCGCCGGATCCAGAGTCCTCCGGCGACGAACGCCGCCCCTACGACCAGCCAGAACGGCTGCCCCACTGGCAGGCGTCCATGGGGCGAGTAGCTCATCGCGAAGGCGATGCCATAGCCCACCGTGATGCAGGCGTACAGCATGATCAGACTCCCCCTGTCTGCAGGGGTGGTCGCGCCGCCGCGCCGCCTGCGCTGCCGCATCTGCGAGTAGACCTCCACGCCGCCCCAGGCGCACGCGAAGAGGATCACCACGAGCTTGTCCATCGCGCCAGCAGCCACTATGCCTGCAGGCGATCGCAGCGGGGATCGGCCCGGTCGATCACGGGGGAGATCCCACCCTCGTCACCGACTCCTCGAGCGACCGACGTCACAGCGGTCGCCAGGATGCGGATGCGCACCGCGTTCTTCCGAGGAACCGGGGTCGCGCGTTCCTCGCGCCGCAGGACGTCCGGCAGACCGTACCGGGAGCAGACGATCGCCTTCACGTCCGAGTCCCCTCGACCTGCGGACCCGCGAGCCGCTGCTCCAGCGGCCGGCCCGCCTCGGCGTCTTCGACCTTCACGCCCTTGACGAGGAGCCACAGGCCCAGCCCGACCTCGGCGACGAAGCTCACGACGAGCCCGGGGGTGTGGATCGCGGGGTAGTCCGGCAGCAGCAGCGCCTGGAGGAACCAGACCAGGACGGCGATCCCGTCGAGCACGAGCAGGACGCCCAGGGCCCGGGGAAGGATCCCGGACTTGTAGACGAGACAACCGAGCGGGAACAGCCACGTGGCGAAGAACAGCTGCGCCGTGACGAAGCCTGCCTTGTAGACGTTGATGGACAGGTACGCCAGCCCCTCGAGCTGCGCCGCCGAGTAGGACTGCATGTGGCTGGAGGCGTCACCCTGCAGCAGTGCGGAGACCAGCCCCAGCATGCTGGCGCCCTGGATGGCGACACCGACGGCGTTGAGCAGCAGGAAGAGCAGCGCCAGGTTCCCGCTGACCGGTCGCAGGATGACGAAGAGACCCCAGGCGACCATCAGAAAGAGGAACCCCGAGATCAGCGCGATGACAAGACCCAGGCGGAACGATCCCTCGTTCGTGACGATCGCCTGGTAGACCTGCGGCGCCGTGCCGAGCCCGATCTGCCCCAGCGCCGTGGCAAGCACCGAAGCCACGATGTATGCGAGATAGAGGCCGCCCGTGATCCTGGCCACCTTGTCCAGCGTCATGTGACCGGCGATGCTATTCACTCTCCATCTCCCTTCCGCGTTGACTTCGGCGTGAATGGTCCGCCCCAGCCAACGTTCGACCTCGTATCTGACGCACGTGCCTGGCCTGTGCCGAGCGTCGACGGGAGGTCGGGTTCGACGGGACCGACCGAGACCAGCGGCAGACCGAGATCACGGACCCGCTTGAGCAGGCCGTGCAGCGCCGCCTGGTCGACCACCGGCCCCGTGATGAGCGTGTCGCCGCCGTCGAGCGTGATCGTCATGCCCTCGAACCAGTCCGCCCATCGCGAGTCGAGCTGGCCGGTGATCCGGACCTGGTATGCCATCGGCCGACCCGGATCGGCGTGTGGGTCGAGCTCGTGGGAGATCGCTCCGTGCGCGTCACGGCCGCTCATCGCACGACTCCGATCGGGGGCGCAGGCGCATGCCGCCGGTCACGCCGCGGCCTCGCCGACGTCGTCCGGCGTGGGCTCCCTGACCAGCTCCATGGCCTGGACGAGGCCGTCACGCATCCGGATGATCCGGTCGCAGGCCGCCCCGACCTCCGCGTCGTGGGTGACGAGCACGAACGTCTGGCCATGCTCGCGGTTGAGCTTCCGGATCAGCCCGAGGAGCTCCGCGGACCGGTGGGAGTCGAGGTTGCCGGTCGGCTCGTCGGCCAGGACGAGCGCCGGGTCGTTGACGAGCGCCCGGGCGATCGCTACGCGCTGCTGCTCGCCACCGGACAGCTCGGACGGACGGTGCGTCGCGCGCTCGGCCAGTCCGACAGTGGTGAGCCGCGCGATCGCCCGCTCGCGTGCCTGGCGGCGGCCGAGACCCGCGTATTCGCCTGCGAGCATGACGTTCTCGACCGCGGTCAGCGTCGGGACGAGGTTGAACTGCTGGAACACGAAGCCCATCTCCCGGGCCCGGATCCGAGTCCGCGCGCCGTCCGACATGCGCGTCGCGTCGCGACCGCCCAACGAGAGCTCCGGCGCCGGGCCGTGGTCCTGGTCGGGGCTGTGGAGCAGCCCGATCAGGTGCATCAGGGTGCTCTTCCCCGATCCGGACGGGCCCATGATGGCGACCAGCTCGCCGGCCTCGATCGAGACGTCCACCCCGCGCAGGGCCCGGACCTCGTTCCTGCGGCTGAGCGTGTAGGTCTTGCGCAGGTTGCGCCCTTCGATGACTGCCATGTCCGTCGCTCCTATTCGTAGCGCAGGGCCGCGACCGGGTCGAGGCGCGCCGCGCTCCAGGCGGGGATGATCCCGGCGACCACGCCGAGGATGGTCGAGAAGAGGACGGCGAAGATCGCCGTCTGGGGAGTGAGCAGGAAGAGGGCCATCCCCGAGCCCCGGCCGGCCTCGTTGGCGAGGTACACGACCACCGCGCCGAGGCCCAGTCCGAGCAGGCCGCCGAGCAGGCCGATCAACCCAGCCTCGCTCACGAGCTCGCGGATCACACGCGCCCGCGAGCCGCCGATCGCGCGCTTGATCCCGATCTCCCGGGTCCGCTCGGCGACCGACATGGCCATCGTGTTGATCACCGACAGGCCGCCGACGATCAGGCTGATCAGGGCCACGCCGACGATGATCGCGTTGAAGATCGCGACCGACGAGCCCACGACGCCATCGAACTCGGCGCCGGTCATCGCCGACGCGTTCGGGATGGCGGCCTCGATCCGTGCGGCGAGGGCTTCGACGTCGGTTCCCGCGTCGGGATAGACCGTGATGTCGGTCGCGAGCTGGTCCGCCCGCACGTTCTCGCGGACGACCGGTGGCAGGTCCCCGAGGTAGATGGCCTGTGCCGCCGCGAGCGGCACGATCGCGGTCGTGTCCGGCGCGGTCAGGGTGGGCTCGAGGATCCCGACGACTTCGAAAGCCATGCCCCGGATCTCGACCGTGTCCCCGACGCCCTTGCCGAGCTTGCGGGCGAGGTCGGAGCCGAGGACGGCCACGAGGGAGTCGGCATCTTCGGCGGTGAGCGCGCGGCCCTGGGCGACCCGGGCGTCATACATGTTCTTGCCGTGATCCGCGCCGGGCAGGGCTCCGACGACCATGTCGGGCATGCTGATCCCGCTGTTCGACGCGGGATCGAGCAGGGTGCTGACGCCCGGAACGGCGGCAGCCACCCCGCCGATCGCCGCGATGTCGTCGACCAGGGCGATCGCCATGGGGCTGTCTCCGTCCAGCCCACCGGACTTGTCGGTGACGACGATCTTGCCCGCGTAGTAGTCGCTGCCGATGGCGACGATCGCACTGATCTTGTTGGCCATCGAGCCGAAGACGACGAGGGCCCAGATGCCGATCGTGATGCCGGTGACGGTCAGGGCGGTCCGAAGCCGCCGTCGGGCGAGGTTGCGAAGCAGGCTCATGCGAAACTCCCCTTGATGGCAAGCGGCAGCTCCGCGCGCTCGGTCGGGCGCAGCAGGGCGATCCCGAGCCACGCGAACCACCCGATCTGCAGCAGCCCGAAGACCAGGGCCGCGTCGTGCAGCGGCGGGATCACCGAGAGGACCCCGACCGTGCCGACCCCCAGTCCCAGCCAGCAGAGCGGCCTGGAGAGCCCACTCGTGCGGAGGCCCACGATGCTGACGAGCAGGACCCACAGCCCGCCGAGGATCTCGCCGTCGGCGCTGCTGAGGCCCTGTTCCACCGGCTCGATCGCCTGCCAGACGGAGACGGCCTGGCCCGGGTTCGAGGGATGGAGAGAGACGACGGCGCCCAGGCCGGCGTTGAAGATCAGGCCGCTCGCGACGAGAGCGAACGCCCACAGAAGGCCGACCACGGTCGCATAGCGCATCAGGGACTGGGCGCCGGAGGCCAGCCGCTCGTGCAACGCGAGCACAAGGACCGCCAGCGCGAGGCCGAAGAACACGTAGGTGATGAGCTCCATCAGCTGCACGCTGCCGTGGTCGGCCACCAGGAGCGCGACCTTCGCGGCTGGGTCGGTCACGCTCATGTAGTCGACCACGACGAGGAAGAAGGGGATCGCCAGCAGGTACGCAGCAGCGAGGTACAGCGCGGCCAGGCCGCTTGCCTTCTGCTGACCGGCCAAGGTCCGAGCGATGGCCCTCATCGTTCACTCCGATCTCGCCGGCCTGGAGCCGGCCATGTCTCGACGCCGAGCGCATCCGTCGCGCCGTACCTGTCCTGGGCGATCGCCCTCATCGTGTCCTCCTGCCCGCCGCACCCGATCATCACCAGCCACCAATCGGTGGTCTGCACGGGCAGCGTCGTCCCGCAGTGGGATGAGCGTCATCGATCCCAAGAGGTATCCGGAGGACTAATCGGGGGACCGATCGCGGGCGTCCTGGAGGGCGGCAGCCGTGTGGGCACCCAGATACAGGGGGCGTGGACGAACCCACGAAGCTCGCGATCGGCCGCGCTCACCGTCGTGGCGCGGGCCCGGACCGTCGCTCTCAGGCGTCTCCGGCTCGCCCGTTGGCAACCTCGCCTAGGCGTCGGGTCGGCGGTCCTCGGACAGGTAGCCCAGGGCTCGTCCGCTGGCGACCGCCTGCGTGCGGCTGCTGGCGCCGAGCTTGGCGTAGATGCTGCGGGCGTGTGCCTTCACCGTGTGCAGGGACAGGTACAACCTGAGCGCGATCTCCTGGTTGGTCAGCCCCCTGGCGATGAGAACGAGCACTTCGAGCTCGCGCCCGCTGAGGGGTTCGGCGAGACGGCTTCCGAAGGCTCTCGTCGCGGGTGATGCGGCCCGTTCGCCGTCCTCCACGGGAAACGCCGCCAGCAACCGCCGCACGTACTCCGGACGCACCCCTCGAGACGACGCCTCGCGGAGCAGGCGAGCCATCGGCGCACCTTCGTCGACGAAGACGCGGATGAAACCGCCCGGCTCGGCCGACGCGAACGCAGCATCGAGCAGCTCCACGGCCCTGCTCCGCTCGCCAAGGACATCGAAGGCGACGGCCTGCAGGATCAAGGTCCTCAGCTGCTCATCCGCCAAGGCCCGTTCCTCCACCCGCTGGCGATATGGCTCCAGCACCGCCAGTGCTGCCGAGGGATCACCCTGGGCGAGGTGGACCCGAGCCCGGGCGAGGGGAAGATCGTGCGCCTGAGCCAGGTGAGCGGCACCCGCCAGATCGCCCTGCTGCAGCAACGTCAGCACCTGGGCGGCAGCGACCTCAGGCATGCGATGGACGAAGCGGTTCTCGCGCACAGACTGCTCGGTCTCCGCCAACATGGCGGCCGCGCCGGCCACGTCTCCCCGAGCCAGTTTCAGGCGAGCCAGGAGCACTTCACAGAAGACGAACCGATCAACCGCGGGATCGTACTGCCGCGCTAGTTGAAGGCTCTGCTGTCCGTACTGTTCAGCGGCATCCAGGTCGTTCCATTCATAGAAGATGCGAGCCAGGCCGATGAACTCCTGATCAGCATTCGAAGATGCCTGATCACCAAGTAGTCGCAACGAGCATTGATAGGTTTCGGCCGCCTGATAGAGCTGGTTCTCAGATTCCTTGAGATTGCCCAAGCCAGTCGTAGCCGACACAGTGATGTTGATATTCCCGGACGACTGTCTGATGGCTCTTGCTTCGGCATAGGCCCGGTGGGCCGCGGCGCGGTCCCCCTGGAGCTGGTAGGCAAATCCCAGCGCCCGGAAAGCCCTACCGCGGTAGGGCAGGTTGTCGGGGTGCAGATACTCCATGGCGCGGTGCGCCTGGTCGATCATGGCTTCGGGCTGGTAGTTCGCGAGCGCCAGCGTGGCTCTCACAGCGGCGATCTGTCCGATCAGGTCGCGGGTCACGTCATCGAGATCGGCATGCTGCAAAGCCCGTTCCGCCGCACGCAGTTTCTCCTCCACACCGGTCGTCCGTCCCGCGTTCAGTGCCACCGTCGCGGACCGCACCCACAACCAGGGCCTGGCATCCAACACGGTCCTTGGCAGCGAATCCAGCCACTCGAACACGGCTATCACAGCGGCGCGTGAGTGCTCGGGGATCCGCCCACCGATGATCAGCCGCTCGGCGCGTTCGATGTCGTTGGCGGCCGCCGCATGGTGGAAGGCTTCGACCTCCAGGGCGTTGTCTTCGTACCACTGGCTAGCACGTATGTGGTCTTCGACCATGCTCCGTCCTTCATCCGCTCCTGATGAAGCGAGGCTCTGGTGCAACCGCTGCCGCAGAAGTTCGGCGAACAGGTGGTGGTAGCGGTACCAGCGCCGCTCGGTATCGAGTGGGATGAGGAACAGGTTCGCCCGATCCAGGTACTCGAGCGTCTCCTGGCCGGCGGCAGAGGCGTCGAGCATCACGGCGTCGCAGAGCGGGCCACAGAGGCGATCGAGGATGGACGTGCGGAGCAGGAAGGTCTGCACGTGCTCAGGCTGGCGCTGGAGGACCTCCTCGAGCAGGTAGTCGAGCACGAAGCGGTTGCTGCCGGCGAACGATGCGATGAAGCCGGCGGCGTCTGCACGGCCCTGCAGGGAGATCGCGGCCAGCTGCAGGCCGGCGATCCAGCCCTCCGTCCTGACGTCGAGCGCGGTGATCTGCTCGGCGGAGAGGTCGAGGTTCATGACCCGGCCGAGGAACTCGGCGGCCTCGGACGGAGTGAACCGGAGGTCGGCGCCGCGTAGCTCGGTCAGCTGGCCGCGGGCGCGCAGTCGCGGCAGGGGCAGGGCCGGATCCTCGCGGGTGGCGATGACCAGGTGCAGCTGGGGCGGCAGGTGCTCGACGAGGAAGGCCATCGCATCGTCGACCGGCCTGGCGTCGAGGACGTGGTAGTCGTCGAGAACGAGCACGAGATCGCTCGGGATGCCGGCGACATCGTTGAGCAGGGCCGTCAGCGTCGACTCGGGTGGCGGCGGTTGCGGCGATCGGAGCGCGGCCAGGACCCCGTCTCCGTTCCCGGGCGCGACGGTCTGGAGCGCCGCGATCAGGTAGGCCAGGAAGCGGCCGAGGTCGCTGTCGCCTTCATCGAGCGAGAGCCACGCCACCGGTCGCCCGCAGCCCGCGACCCACTCGGCGACCACGGTCGACTTGCCAAAGCCGGCGGGAGCCGAGACCAGGGTCACCTTGTGGCCGGCAGCGAGACCTTCGTTCAGCCGCTCGATCAGTCGCGGACGGAGGACGACCCTTCGCCGCGAAGGCGGGATGTAGAGCTTGGTGGCCAGGATCGGCACTGTCACAACCAGATGTTAGGTCGTGGACTGGCTCGCTCCACCGTCCGGCTGCACGTCCGGCGGGCCTCGATGGCCGCTGCGAATACCCCTGCGAATACCTCCGTGGAGGTATGACACCCGGACGTCGCTGCCCGATGCTGGCCTCACTCAGTCGCTCAACCGGTGTGACAGGGGACGGCCATGTTGCTGACCACCTCCGAGATCCTTCTCGTCATCGTCACGCCCGTGCTGGTGCTCTATCTCCGCGGGCAGTGGCCCCTGCGCATCGTGATCGCGTGTCTGTGTGCATCCCCGTGGTGTGGTACCTGACCTATGCGCCGATCCATGAGCTGAGCCACGCCCTCGGGGCGATCCTCGTCGGCGGCAGGGTCGTGGACATCAAGCTCATCCCGAGCTTCTGGGAGGGCACCTTCGCGGTCGCCTGGGTGAGATCCGTCGGACTCGTCGACCGATCCTGGCAACAGCTGGTCATGACCGGTGCCCCGTACGTGCTCGGTGTCGCGTGCGTCGTCGTCGGCCTGGTCGTCCTGTGGCGACGCCCGTCGCGGAGCTCGCTGGTGGTCGGCCTGCTCTTCATGCTCCTGTGTCTCCGGCCCACGTTCGACCTCGTCTGCGAGACGGTCGGCTTCGTGGGCGG
>CAIYQJ010000013.1 GCA_903928275.1 uncultured Chloroflexota bacterium | reverse complement strand
GCGCTCCCGGCCGACGACGACCTCAAGGCGTACTCCGACGCGATGACCCGGCAGACGCTCGCCGAGCTCGAGGCGAGGACGGCCGTCCGACTCGGGCCGATGCCCGAGGGACCCGGTTCGACGACGACGCGCGAGCAGGCCTTCGGGCGCGGTGCCCCCTCCACGCGCGTCGGAGAGCCCACCCGATGAATGCATCCGCTCAAGAACGTCTCCGCGACGTCGAGGCGCGCTACGCCGAGGCGGTGGCGGCCTGGCGTGCCCGGTCCGCCGAGTGGCGGGTGGCCTGGATCGCGAGCTACTGGCGGGTCATCGGCGAGACGGCGCGCGAGGGGCGCAGCGTCGATCTTGTCGAGTACGCCGTGCCGGCCGAGGTCGCCGACCGCGTCGCCGAGGGGTGGCGGGTCCGGGGCAAGGCGGCCGACGTCGCCGTGCAAGCCACCACGATCGAAGACCCGCGCCTCGACGGCGGGGGGACGGCCCACCTGACCTCGCGCGTGCGCGTCACGGCGGAGATCCCGCCCACAGACCTCGACGCCTGGCACGACCGGATCGACGCGCACCTCGCGCGCGCGGCGACCTACGCGTGCCCGGGTCCGAGCATCACGGTCCTCGCCTGCTACTGCAGCGCGATCGGCCACCTGCGCGAGGAGGCCGCAGCCGAGGCCGCCGGTCTCGCGGGCCGCGTGCCCTCGGCCGCTTCACTCGGCCGCGTCGATGGCTGAGCGACCCCGCTTCGCGATCGTGGCGCCGACGGGGGCGCGCCGACCGATCGTCGCGCACATCCCGCACGCCTCGCGGGTCATCCCGCCCGACGTGCGGGCCAGCCTCCTCGTCGACGACGCCGAGCTCGACCGCGAGCTGCTCCGCCTCACCGACTGGCACGTCTACCGGCTCTACGCGTCGGTCGCCGAACTCGGCGCGACCCGGATCGTCCACGGGGTCTCACGCCTCGTCGTCGACCCGGAACGATTCCCCGACGACGCGGACGAGCCGATGAGCAGGGTGGGCCACGGGGTCGTCTACACGCGAACGACCGACGGGCGCGTGCTGCGTGCGGACGACCCGGTCGACCGCGAACGCCTGGTCGAGCGCTACTACCGCCCCTATCACGCCGCTCTCGCCGATCTCGTCGCCGGCACCCTCGAGGCCTTCGGCTCCTGCCTGATCCTCGACTGCCATTCGTTCGCGACGGAGCCACTCCCGTCCGAACCCGACCAGTCCCCGGACCGGCCGGACGTCTGCATCGGGACCGACCCGTTCCACACGCCTCCCGGGTTTGTCGCGACCCTGGTCGCCGCGATGGAGGCGGAGGGCTTCCGGGTCGAGGTGCACCGCCCCTTCGCCGGATCGCTCGTCCCGCTGGCCTGGTACGGCACGGATCGGCGGGTGAGCTCGGTGATGCTCGAAACACGGCGAGGGCTCTACTGCGACGAGACGAGCGGCGCCGCGCTCCCGGCGTTCGACGCGGTGGCCGCGAGGATCTGCAGGGCGCTGAACGCGGCGAGCGGATGACGGGATAGATGGGCGATGATCGCGCCGATGGATGGTGCAGCGGTCCTCGCGTGGTGTCGTCGCCAGCCCGGCGCGACGGAGGAGACCCCGTTCGGCCCCGACACGCTCGTGTTCAAGGTGGGTGGCCGGATGTTCGCCGCCGTCGCGGCGGTGGACCCCGACTCGGTGACGCTCAAGGCCGACCCGGACCTCGCTGAGTTCCTTCGCGGTCAGTACCCGGGCATCAGGCCCGGCTACCACATGAACAAGCGCCACTGGAACACGGTCCGGCTCGACGGGAGCGTCCCGGCCGACGTCATCCGCCAGCTCCTGGAGCAGAGCTACGCCCTTGTCAGCCTGCCGACATCCGGGCGACGCAGGTCGCGCCCGCCCGCGGACACGTTCCAGGAGTGATCTCCGGACGCGTCGTTGACGAGGACGTTCATCGGGGTTCGGCCGCCGAGTGAGCTCGATGGTCGGCCCGTCCGCCGCGTGACGGATCGGGGTTCTCGGTCCCGACGAGTTCGTACAATGGCGTCACCCGCGTCCCCTTCAAGGCTGACAGCCTGTACCGGCTAGGGGACGGCCCCGTTGCTGACCACCTCCGAGATCCTTCTCGTCGTCGTCACGCCCGTGCTGGTGCTCGATCTCCGCGGGCAGTGGCCCCTGCGCATCGTGATCGCGTGTCTGTGTGCCATCCCCGTGGTGTGGTACCTGACCTACGCGCCGATCCATGAGCTGAGCCACGCTCTCGGTACGATCGCGGTCGGCGGCAGGATCGTGGACATCAAGCTCATCCCGAGCTTCTGGGAAGGCACGTTCGCGGTCGCGTGGGTCAACACCGAGGGACTCGGTGGATCCTGGCCGGTCATGACCGGTGCCCCGTACGTGCTCGATGTCGCGTGCGTCGTCGTCGGCCTGGTCGTCCTGTGGCGACGCCCGTCGCGGAGCTCGCTGGTGGTCGGCCTGCTCTTCATGCTCCTGTGTCTCCGGCCCACGTTCGACCTCGTCTGCGAGACGGTCGGCTTCGTGGGCGG
>CAIYQJ010000012.1 GCA_903928275.1 uncultured Chloroflexota bacterium | reverse complement strand
GCCGTCGTCCGACCCGGTCCTCGTGGCGCGCGGCCTCGACGAGACCGACGAGGCTCGGGCCTTCCTCGAGGAGCGGCCCGGCATCGGGATCGGCGGCGCGCACGACATCGGGCCGGCGGTCGAGCGGGCGGCCCGGGGCGGACGGCTCGAGGCGGGGCAGTTCGTCGCCGTCGCCGACACGCTCGTCGCGGCCGCCCGCCTCGCCGACGGGCTGGCGGGGGACCGACGTCCGCTCCTGCGCGACCTCGGTCGGGAGATCCACCCGCTCCCGGCGCTGCGCAGCGTGCTCGAGCGGAGCTTCGACCCGAACGGCGATCTCCTCGATTCGGCATCACCCCGCCTCGGTGGCCTCCGACGAGCCGTGCGGATCGCATACGACCGGCTTCGCGCGCGCCTCGAGACCCTCGTCCACTCGTCCGAGCTCGGCAGCGCCCTGCAGGAGCCGATCGTCACGCTGCGGAACGGCCGCTACGTGGTCCCCGTCCGCGCCGACGCCCGCGGCCGCGTGAAGGGGATCGTCCACGACGCTTCCGGGAGTGGCCAGACCGTCTTCGTCGAGCCGCTCATCGCCGTGGAGCTCGGCAACGCGTGGCGAGAGGCGCAGCTCGCCGAGCTCGCGGAGATCGACAGGATCCTCGACGAGCTCTCCGCGCTCGTGGGAGCGCAGGCGCCGGCCCTGCGCGCCACGCTCGATGCGCTCGCGCGGTTCGACCTGTGGAGCGCCAAGGCGCGCCTGGCCGGCGAGATGAGCGCCACTCGGGCGGCCACGTCCCCCGGTCCACGGATCGTCCTGAAGAGCGCCCGCCATCCCGGCCTGTCGGGTCGGGTGGTGCCGATCGACGTGGAGCTCGGTGGCGACTTCACCGCCCTCGTCGTGACCGGCCCGAACACCGGCGGCAAGACCGTGACGCTGCGGACGCTCGGCCTTCTCTGCCTCATGCACCAGGCGGGCCTCCACGTGCCCGCGGAGGCTGGGAGCGCCCTGCCGGTCCTGCGCGACGTGTTCGCCGACATCGGGGACGAGCAGTCGGTGGCGCAGTCGCTCTCGACGTTCTCGGGGCACCTGCGCTCGATCACGCGGATCGTCGCGGCGGCCGGGCCCGACACGCTCGTCCTCCTCGACGAGCTGGGCGCGGGAACGGATCCGACGGAGGGGTCGGCGCTCGCGCAGGCACTGCTCGACCACTTCATACGGGCCGGTGCGCTCGTCGCCGCCACCACGCACTACGCCGAGATCAAGGTGTACGCGCACTCGACGCCGGCGGCGCGCAACGCGTCGGTCGAGTTCGACCTCGAGACGCTGAGCCCCACCTACCGCCTGACGATCGGCCTGCCCGGCACGAGCCACGCATTCGCGATCGCGGAGCGGCTCGGCCTGCCGAGCGCGATCGTCGCGGATGCCCGGTCCCGCCTCACCGAGGGCCAGGTCGCGTTCGAGGAGACGCTCGCGTCGATCCGGCGTCACGAGGGGGAGGCAGCGGACGCCGTGATGCATGCCCGGGCCGCCGAGGCGCGCGCGGCGGAGGCGCAGCGGCAGGCGGACGAGGAGCGGCGCCGGGCGCGCCGCGAGCGGGACGAGGCGGTGAAGGCCGCGCGTGCCGAGGGCGAGCGGATCGTCGCATCGATGCGGGACGAGGTGAGGGCTGCCCGCACGCGCCTGGAGCGTGAAGCCCTGACCGCCCCCACGATCGACAGGCTCGCCGAGCTCACCGACGAGATGCTCGCCCGTCTGCCGGACGTCGCGGAGCCGGAGATCGAGGCACCCCCGCCGTCCCCGGTCACATGGCGCATCGGCATGCGGGTCCGGAGCAGGACGCGCGGATGGGAGGGCCGGATCGCGGCGCTGGACCGCAGCGGCCGTCGCGCGACCGTGGAGGCCGGGGGGATGCGGGTCTCGGTCGACACGGATGACCTGCTGCCGGCCGCGGCGGCGGAGGCGCCGCGCCCGCGGACCGACGCGGCGTCGCCGAGCGTCGACACCCTGACCCGCCTCCGGGCGGAGCGCGCGCGGACGGTCGCGGCCTCGCTCGACCTGCGGGGGGCCCGGGTGGACGAGGCGCTGGAGCTGCTCGAGCGCTACCTCGACGACGCCTCGCTCGCCGGGATCGGCCGCGCGACGATCGTGCACGGCTCCGGGACCGGGGCCCTGCGAGACGCGGTCCGCGCGGCGGTCTCGTCGCATCCGCTCGTGCGCAGCTGGCGCCCCGGCGGCCGCGGCGAGGGCG
>CAIYQJ010000011.1 GCA_903928275.1 uncultured Chloroflexota bacterium | reverse complement strand
GTCGACGGCGTTCGCTCGGCGCACGACGCCGCCGGGTCGGCCGAGGGCGTGTCCGTCGTCGGCAGCGGCAACGCGTACATCGGGATCGAGGTCGAGAGTCGCGTGGAGCCGCCGGCGACCGCCTGGTGGTCCCCCATCGAGACCGTGAGCAACTCCGAGGGCGGGTTCGAGCGCGTCTACCAGGGCAGCGCTCTCGTGTTCACGTGGCCGCTCCGCCTCGCCCCGGGAACTGCGCTCACGGTCCGGATCGCCCACGCCGTGGCGACCAGCCGCGACCGCGCCGCCGAGGAGGGGCTCTGAGCCGGCCGTGACGCGCGGTCGACTCGTCATCCACGGGCACTTCTACCAGCCGGAGCGGCGCGACCCATTCACGGGGACCGTGCCGGCGGCGGCGGGCGCGAGGCCGTATCGCGACTGGAACGAGCGGATCGACGCCGAGTGCTACCGGCCCAATGCCGGGCGCGGCAACTTCGCGCACATCTCGTTCGACCTGGGGCCGACGCTCGCCGCGTGGCTCGCCGAGCAGGATCCGACGACGCTCGCGCGGATCGCGGCGGACGGCACGGGCGCGATGGCGCAGCCGTTCAACCATTCGATCCTCCCGCTCGCGTCATCGCGCGATCGAAGGACGGAGATCCGGTGGGGCCTCCGCGACTTCGCGATCCGCTTCGGGCGTCCCGCGGACGGCCTGTGGCTGCCCGAGACGGCGATGGATCGACCCACGCTCCGACAGGCCGTGGCCGAGGGCGTCCGTCACACGATCCTCGCACCGTGGCAGGCCGCGGAACCGGAGATCGACACCCGCCGCGCATACCGCGTGGACCCCGGTGGCGGGAAGTCGATCGTCGTCGCCTTCTACGATCTTGCCCTCTCCGGCGCGGTGAGCTTCCAGGACGAGGCGACCGTCGACGCCGACCGGTTCGCCCGCGACTGGGTGGCGCCGCGCTTCTCCGGCCCGCTGCCGCTCGGCGTCGCGGAGCCGGTCGTCGTCGTCGCGACGGACGGCGAGCTGTACGGCCACCACAAGCCGTTCCGGGACCTCTTCCTCCAGCGCCTGGTCTCGGCAGGGTCCGACGTCCCCGACCGCGGCTTCGACGTGGTGCCGCTCTCGGCCGTGGTGCGCGAGGGCCCGCGCCTGCCGTTCCCGCTCGCCCGGGTCCGCGAGGGCACGTCGTGGTCATGTCATCACGGCATCCTCCGCTGGAGCGCGGAGTGTCCGTGCGTCCGCGACGGACGGTGGAAGGCACCGCTCCGTGCCGCGTTCGAGAGGCTGGCGGGCGCCATCGACGCGCTGTCCGAGACGCTGCTGCGCGCGGCCGGCGTCGACGCGGCGGTCCTCTGGGACGCACGCGACCGGTACGTCGACGTCGTCGTCGGGGCGACGGAGGCCGACGCGTTCGCCGCCGGCGTCCTCGGCAAGACCGCGACGGCGGCCAAGCGCGGGCTGCTCCTCGGCCTGCTCGACGCCCAGCGGTGGCGCCTCGCGATGTTCGCGAGCGACGGCTGGTACTGGGACGATCCAGCGCGCGAGGAGACGCGCCACGTGCTCCGCTGCGCGGCAAGGGCGGTCCGGACGCTCGACGCGCTCGCCGGGTCACGCCTGGAAGACGCGCTGCTCGACGACCTCCGGCTCCTCTCGTCGTCGGCGCGGAGGATGGACGGCGCCGCGATCTACCGGGCGGCCCTCGTGGAGGTCGGACAGCCGGCCCAGTAGGACGGGCTGCTCCACGCGAAGTCGGCCCATCACCGCGGGCGGCTGCCGGCGGAGGCGGGCCGCTCGAAGCCGCAGGCCTCGGGCGAAGCGTCGGCTCGCCGGATGCCGGGCGCCGCCCCGATCAGTCGTACGAGCGGATCGCGTCGACGAGGATGCGGACGAACCTCTCGCGGTCGATGTCGAGCCCCACGTGCGCGTTCGCTGCCCGGCCGGTGACGCGGCGGAGGTCCGCGACGGTCCGGCCGCGCGTCCAGAGCCCCTCGGTCTCGATCTCCACGTTGACGGCCGCGGTCCGCACGAGCCCCGGCGCCGCGAGGTGCGCCACCGCGACGGCGTCGTGGATGGGCGTGCCGGCCCAGCCGTAGGTCCGCTCGTGGAACCCCTGGAAGTACGCGAGCAGGCCCGCGACAGTGCGGGCCACCGGGCCGCCCTCGTCGAGCAGCGCGCGCCGCTCCGCCTCCCAGACGATCGAGCGGTGCGTGACGTCGAGGCCGATCATCGTGAGCGGGATCCCCGACCCGAAGACGATCGCGGCGGCCTCCGGGTCGGCCCAGATGTTGAACTCGGCCGCCGGGGTGATGTTGCCCTCGGTGAGCGACCCTCCCATGAGGCAGATGTGTGCGATCCGCTCCCGCAGGTCCGGATGCTCGTCGAGGAGGAGCGCCACGTTCGTGAGCGGGCCGGTGGGGACGAGCACGACGGGCCCCGTCGCCCCACGGATCCAGCGAGCCATGGCGTGCGGGGCGAACTCCGCGATGGCGGTGGAGGCGGGCGCGGGCAGCGGGGAGCCCTCGATCCCGGACTCTCCGTGGACGTGCGGCGCGGTACGGAGCGGGCCGTGGAGAGGATGCGCCGCGCCTGCGGCCACCTCCACGTCCTGGCGGCCGACGAGGGCGAGGACACGCAGCGCCGTGTCGGTCGTGGACTCGAGGACGGCGTTTCCCGCGACCGTCGAGATCCCGAGGACGCGGAGGTCCGGGCGGGCGAGCGCGAGAAGGATGGCGACGGCGTCGTCGTGCCCCGGATCGCAGTCGATGACGATGCCCAGGGGCTGCTCCGGGGAGCCGTGCGGGGCCCGCGGCGGCGCATCCGCCGGGTCCGGCGTCGCGAGCTCGATGCCGGGACCGGGGGCGGCCGTTCCGCTCATCGACCGGACCACGGGCCGGCCGGGCCGTGGCCCCCGGCGGCCGCTTCGCCCGCGTCGGCATCGACGGCGCTCCGGTCGCGGCCCTCGTCGTCGCCGAGCAGGATCCGCCGGAGCAGTCGCGGCGGCAGGCTGCCGTGGCCGATGACAGCCTCGAGGTGCGTCCGGTAGTCGAAGCCGGGCGTCTCGCCGAACCCGCCCACGACGTGCGGCTCCGGGACCGCGTCGACACCCCGCGGATCCCCGGACGCGGCCGCCAGGTGGCGCCGGACCTCGCGCTCGATGGCCCACAGCTCGAGCGAGCCCACGAAGTACGTGGGCAGCTGCGCCGACGTCAGGCGCGCGCGGTCCCACTTGCGGCGCGCTTCGGACTCCTCCTGGAAGGCGCCGCGGACCATGAGGGCCATCGCCGCCTCCTCCGTCATGCCATCGGCGTGGATCCCGATGTCGAGGAGCGTGTTCGCGACCGCCCTGAGGTAGTACTTCCA
Source organism: uncultured Chloroflexota bacterium (assembly GCA_903928275.1). GTDB lineage: Bacteria > Chloroflexota > Limnocylindria > Limnocylindrales > CSP1-4 > CAIYQJ01. Next base: position 15,884 of record CAIYQJ010000011.1, on the reverse strand, counting down.
ATGCACGAGGCGGAGTGCCGCGTCGTCGGGCCGGTAGCCCACGTCGACCATCACCTGGGTGACGTACACGGCCCAGCCCTCGACGAAGACGCCGCTCGAGAAGACCGCGCGGACGACGGACGGACACCGATTGGCGTGCGCGAGCTGCAGGTAGTGGCCGGGGACCGCCTCGTGGATGGTGATGAGGCGCAGCATCCGGTCGTTCTGCTCGCGCATGTACGAATCGACCTGCTCGGGCGTCCAGCCATCCGAGGGCGGCGTGAGGTAGTAGAAGCTGCGCAGCCCGCGGTCGAGCGGGCCGGGCGAGTCGAGCATGGCGCCGGCGAAAGAGCGCATGAACAGCGGCGTCCACTGGATCGCGAGCGGCGCCTCCGCGAGGCCGACGAGATCGCGGTCACGGACGAACGACTCGATCCCGGCGAGCTCCTCGCGCGCCGCGGCCACGAGTCCGTCGGCCGTCGGATGCTCCCGCGAGATGGCATCGAGGACGGCGGAGATCGTCTCCCGATCGGCGGCCTCGGCACTCCCCGCCGTGGCGGCCGTGGGGAGCGGGCGTTCCGGCACCCACGCAGGCCACAGCTCCGTCGCGACCCGCACCATCTCCGCGCGCACGGCCGCGAACTCGCGCGTCGCCTCGTCACGCAGCGCGTCGATCGTGAAGTCCGTCCTCAGCGCGTGCGGCAGCTTCCGCGCGTAGAGCCCCGGGCCGAGACGGCCGTCGCCGGACGACGCGGGAAGGACGACCGTCTCGAGGTGCGTCAGCAGCCGGTCGAGCGAGGCCCGGGCGGAGGTCGCCGCCGCGGTCAAGGCCGGAACGACGCCGGAGACGTCCGGGTCGGATGGAGCCGCCTCGGCCGCGAGGCGGAGCGCGTCGTCGACGAGCTCCGTCACGCCCGGCAGCTGCGCGACCGCCGTGGCGACGTGGAGGCGCGAGACCGGGCGCCCGGGGAGGCCGACGAGCGCGGCGATCGCGCCGTCGACGACGGCCGGGAGGCCGTCCAGCCGCGCGGCCACGGAGCCGAGCCGGACCGCGAGCGGGGCGTGCTCCCGCACGAGCAGCGGGAAGATCCCCGCGCCGAGCAGGTAGATCCAGGACAGCGGGTCCCAGGATTCCTCGCGCAGGTCGGCGTCCTCGAACCGCAGCGCGGCGATCTCTGCGAGGAGCACGTCGCGGTCGATCGCCTCGTCGCGCGTCAGGTCCGCCCCCGGAACCCCCCGCAGCCCGGCGTCAGAGCGATCGAGGAAGGCCAGGCGGGCCGCGCGGCCGGAGCCGGTGACGTCCGGCCACGAGCCGTCATGCTCGTGCGCTCCGGCCGCGGTGGCGTGGACGGGCCACAGCCGGAAGAAGTCGGCGAGGAAGAGGTCGACACGATCGGGGAAGTCGCTCATGGACGCGAGTGTACGGGCGGTCGGACGCTGTGGTGCGGCCGTCCCCGATGCGCCCGAGCGCCAACGCTGCCATCATCCGGGCGATCCGGCCACGACGATCCGGCTGCAAGGGGGCGAGGGTGACGGACGATCGAGCGGAGGCCAGGGGCGAGGCCCTGCGCCAGGCTGCGCGCCGGTGGGGCACGCCCCTGTACGTGACGGACGTCGCCGCCGTGGAGGCTGCTGCGTCCGAGCTCACGACGTCGTTCCCGGACCCGTGGATCCGGCAGTACTCGCTCAAGGCGAACGACGTGCCCGCGCTCGTCGGCCGGATCGGAGGGCTCGGGTTCGGCGCGAACGTGGTCTCGAGCGGCGAATGGGCGCTCGCCCGACGGGCCGGGATCCCGAACGAGAGGACGACGCTCGAGGGGATCGGGAAGACCGACGCGGACCTGCGGGCGGCCGTCCGTGCGGCCGTGGCGGGCGACCCGCTTCACTGGATCGCGGTCGAATCGGTGGACGAGGCCGCGGCGCTCGGGCATCTCGCCGCGGCGGCGCGGCTCGGGCACGACCACGAGCCCGAGCCGGTCGGGCGCGCGGCGCGAGCAGCAGCCATGGACCTCCACGGGCATGCCCACGGGCATCACGAGGAGCGGCGAGACCGCCGCCATCGCGTGGCGCGGATGGACGTCCTCCTCCGCCTCAACCCGGGCGTCAACCCCGAGACGCAGCGGGGCCTGGCGGTGGGTGCCCCGGGCTCCAAGTTCGGACTCGCGGACGACGAGCTCGCTGCCGCGATCGAGGCCGGAGGCGGCCCAGGGGGGCCCATCCGGTGGCGCGGCATCCACCTTCACGTCGGATCGCAGCTCGGCGCGGTGGATGCGTGGCGAGATGCGGTACGGCGCGCGCTCGCGCTCGTGGCGCTCATGCACGGCAGCCTGCCCCACTTCGACACGCTCGACGTCGGGGGCGGGTTCCCGGTCTCGACGGACGACGACGCGCCGCTCCCCCACCCCGCGCGCTTCGCGGCAGAGCTCCCTGCCCTCCTCGCCACGATCCCGGCCGACCGGCGACCGCGGCGGCTCGCGATCGAGCCCGGTCGATACCTGACGGCTCGCGCGGGCTGGCTCGTTGGCAGGGTCCTCCACGTCCGGGGGACGCGCGGGCCGGGCGGTGGGCCTCTCGTGGTCGTCGACGCGGGCATGACCGAGCTCATGCGCCCGGCCCTGTACGGCGCGCGGCATCGGGTCGTCGCGCTCACGTCCCTCGGCCGGGCGGTCCATGCCGTTGCGTCGGCGGCGGTGCTCGGGTCGCTGGCTCCCACCGCGGTGGAGGGCCCCGTTTGCGAATCGACCGACTCGCTCGGCGTGCACGACCTCCCGCCCCTGCGGCGGGGTGACCTCGTCGCGATCCGCGACGCCGGCGCGTACGGCGCGTCGATGTCCTCCCGCTACAACGGCCGCACGAGACCCGCCGAGGTCCTCCTGGAGTCCGACGGCACCCTCGTGCTCGCTCGGCGGCGGGGCACGATCACGTCGCTCGGCTGACGCCACACGGGAGCGCCGGTCCGAGCATGGCGGCGCGGGCCGGGTCCGCCGGCATCCGGCATCCGCGGGTCGCTCGCCGGCGGGTCACGAGGATGCCCCGGCGCGCTACCCTGTCGCGATGAGCTCCTTCCGACGTCTCGCCGCCCTTGTCGCCACCCTCGGCCTCGCGCTGGCCGTCGCGAGCCCGGCAGCCGCCGCCGGGTCCGCCTTCACCCTCTCGTACGCGCCGAGCACCGTCGTCTACGACGAGGCGGGGGTCGTGTCCGCTCCCACGAACGAGGCCGTACCGCTCATCCTCCAGTCGGCGACGGACGCGGCCGGCGTCGCGCCGGTCTTCTACGTACACAGGGTGCCGGACGGGTCGAACGCCGACGCCTCCACGGACGCGTCGTACCTCGTGGGCGAGTGGCTGCCGACGGACCCGCGCGTCCGCGACACGGCGGTCGTCGTCGTGGACGTCGCGGGTGAGCCTGCCTGCCCCGTGGACGTGGGGATGCGCATCGGCTCGGCATGGTCGGATCTCGTGTCGCAGTCGGACGTCTCCTCGATCGTGACGGAGCAGCTCAAGCCCGTGCTCTCCGCCGGCTGCGACACGGACTTGCTCCTCATGGCCGCCGCCGGCGCGATCGAGCAGGCCGCCTCGGCGTCGCAGGCCGCCGCCTCGGGTCCGGCCGCGACCGCCGCCCCTGGCACCGCGAATGCCGCTTCGGTGGGTCCGCCGTTCCCGTCGCCCGAGACGGGTCGTCGCGTGTACGACAACGCGGGTGTCTTCTCGGCCGACACGATCGCCTCCACGCAGGCAGCCATCGACCGGATCCAGGCGAACACCGGGGCACAGGTCGTCGTGTACACGCAGCTCAAGCCCGGCGCGGACGCGTCGTCGACCGAGCAGGACGCGATCGCGCTCATGGACCAGTGGGGCGTGGGCCGGAAGGGCATCGACGACGGTCTCGTCATCCTCTGGAACATGGACGAGAGCCTCAGGCACGGCCAGGTCCAGCTCTACGCGGGGCCGGGCTTCCGGAACCTCGTGTCGAACGAGCAGCGGCAGGCGATATACGAGAACGACATGCTGCCGCTCCTGCGGGCCGGAGACCTCGACGGCGCGATGAAGGCGGCGACGGCCCGCCTCGAGGAGCTCGCGACACCGGAGAACGCGTCGCGGCTGCAGCTCTTCCGGCAGGTCAACGCCGTCATCGGCCTGATCGTTGCGCCCATCCTGTTCCTGCTCATCGCGGGCTGGGCGGTCGTCAGCTGGTTCCGTCGCGGCCGCGACCCCAAGGTGACCCGGAGCGACTCGATGTTCATGCCGGCCCCGCCGGCCGACATGACGCCGGCGGACGGTTCCGTGGTGCTGCAGGGCAGCGCGACGCGACGCGCCCTCACCGCCGCGATGCTCGACCTCGCGAGCCGTGGCGAGCTCGCGTTCGAGCAGGAGGAATCCGGCCACCTCATCAAATCGAAGAAGCTCGGGATCCGGATGACGCAGCCGGACGCATCGGACGCGCGCATCGCGCTCAACCGCCGGGCGACGTCCGGGCCCGCCGAGGACTACCTCCTCGCGCAGGTCGGGGGCCTCGCGACCGAGGCAGGCCACGTCACCCCGGAGAAGCTGCTCGGGCTCGGGGCCAAGGTGGGCACGTTCGACACGATGCTCGAGAAGCGCGTGGTCGAGCTCGGCTGGTTCGCCGCTCAGCCGAGCAAGGTCCGCGGCCGATGGATGGGCCTTGGCACGCTCGAGCTCATCCTCGGGATCGGCGCTCTCATCCTCGCCATCAACCTGCCGAGCAGCGGCCTCACCCTCGTCGCGGTCGCCCTCGGCGCGGGCGGGATCGTGACGATGATCGCCGGCGTGGTCATGCCGGCACGCACGCAGCAGGGCGCCATGGCGCGGGTCTGGCTCGACGGCTACCGGCACACGCTGAAGGCGACGATGGAGCAGGCCCGTTCGATGGACGAAGTCGTGGCCAAGTCGGGCCTCACCTGGCTCGAGACACCCGACCGGGCCGTGGTCTGGGGGACGGCTCTTGGACTCCAGACCGAGATCCAGGATGTCATGGAACGGAGCGTTGACGACCTGCGCGAGGGCCGCTCCTCGGCGGTGTGGCTCCCGCTCTGGTACTACTCGTCGCCCTCGTCGGGCGCGGGCTGGGGCGCCGCCGGCGGCGGCGTCGCACCCGGGCTCATGTCCGGGTCGGCGATACCGGACTTCGGGGGCATGATGTCCTCGCTCGGGACCATCGGGAACTCGCCCGGCCAGTCCGGCAGCGGGGGAGGCGGCTTCGGCGGCGGAGGCTCGGGCGGCGGCGGAGGAGGAGCGGGCGGAGGCTTCTGACGGGTCCCTGCAGGAGCGACCCCTGGGGCACGTGGCCCCGACGGCAGGACCGGCCCCGGGGCGCGTGGCCGCGACCGCCGGGCGGCGAGCCAGAGCGCACCGGGGATTCCGCGACGCGCGACCCGCGGTGGCCACGGCGGGTAGACTTCGCACATGGGTGCCGTGGACACGATGGAGGTCTTCTTCGAGCGGCTGAACGGCGGCGACCGCGAGGGAGCCGTCTCGCTCCTCGACGAGCGCGTCGAGATGCGCGTCCACGTGGGCGAGGGAGCCCGCGTGCTCCGCGGATCGGACCAGGTCGGCGGATGGTTCCTGCGGGCTGACAAGGGCCTGAAGATGGTGCCCGGCGACGTTCGCGATCTCGGGAACGTCTACGAGGCGGACATCGTCGCGGTGCGCCCGGGCGCGCCCAGCCAGCACCTCGACGCGACCTTCCGGATCGAGGCCGGGAAGATCACCTCGATCAACCTGTCGCCGCGCTGAGCTCGGGTCGCCGAGGGCGGGTCAGGGCGCGGCCGAACCCGACGGGACCGCCGGCGTGCCGGCGTCCGGGATGACGGACGAAGCCGGAAGCGGGATGACGAGGACGTCGCCGATCTGCAGCCGGTTCGGGTCCTTCATCGCAGGGTTGGCGGCGATGATGTCCGCGACCGCCACCTTGTACTTCCCGGCGATGCGCGAGAGAGTGTCGCCCGCCTTCACCTTGTACGTGAAGGGCGTGGGATGCGGCGCCGGTGTGGCGGTCGGCGCCGGCGCGGCCGAGACATCGGCCGATGCGCTCGGCGCCGGCGTCGCCGAGCCGCCGCCCTTCCCGCCGCCGAGGAAGATCGGGGGCACGAGGAAGAGCACGAGGGCGGCGGCAAGCAGCAACCCCGCCCAGATCGCGACGCGGGGCACCCCGAGCGGGCGCCGCGTCGACTTGATCGCCGGGTATGCCTCGAGGCTCCGCGGCCGCTCCCATGCTGGAGCTGATGGGTCGGCGACACGTTCCGGGAGCGGGCGCGCCTGACCCGACGTCGGGGGCCGGGACCGCCCGAACCGCGACCCGCCGGACCGGGCGTTCCGGTCGTCGCGGCGCGATCGGGCGACGCGCCCTGCAGCGGCCGCCTCGACCGCGTCCTCCCAGACCATGTCGTCGCCCGGCTCCAGCGCCTCCGCGTGGATCCACGGGGAGTCGGGGCCGGGTGCCGGCTCCGCCGTCGCGCGCGCTGCTGCCGACGAGTAGCCGGTCGGCGGGGGCGGCGAGGCGGTGCCCGAGACCGGCTGCGCGCCCGACCGGGTCGCCGGCTGGGGCGGCCAGCCCGGGTCCGCGGCCGCTGTCGCAGCGGCCCCACCGGCGGCCGCGGCTCCGGCCGCTCCCACGAGGCCGGCCAGGTCGTCGTCCGCGGTCGCGCTGGATGGGGGCGGAGTCGGGACGGACGATCGCTCCGGGGTGCTGGCGCGCCCGGCGAGGAACGGCGGCGTCGCGCCGACGTCCGGCGGCTCGGACCAGGCGTGAGCGACCCGCGTCGGGGCCGGCGTCGCCGCGGGGGCGGGCCCGTCGTCCCACGACACTCGCCCAGGCCCTTCGTCGAGCTCCCCCGGCTCACCGGACTCCGTCGCGGGGTCGTCCGACACCCACGGCGGGGGCGCCAACCAGTCGCGCTCGGCCGCGCTCGCGGACCCGGCCGCTGCCGCTGCTGCCGCGGTCCCGGCCGCCGGTGCCGCACGCCCGACGGGCGGGGCTCCGGTCGGGGTCCGCGTCCTGTCCGCCTCGCGGATCGTGGGTCGACGCACCGCGGCCGCCTCACGCGCCGCCCACGCGGCGAACGTGGGGCACTCGGCGAACGCGCCGCCCAGGCAGAACAGCTCCTGGTGGCTGATGGCGCGGGGCGCGGGTCGAGTCTCCGCGAAGCAACGGTGACGGTGGTCCGGCCGGTCCGCGCGGAAGTCCCGATCCTCGTCGAACGCGAGGAACGGGCACGCGATCGGCCGATCGGCGAGGCTGCGCTCGGTCATCTCGGGCATGATACCCGCGCTGCGGCGCTCCGCCACGTGCGACGCGATCACGACCACGCTCCGAGGTGCTCCGTGCGAGACCCGTTCCCCCGTCCGCCGACCCAGCCGTCGCCCGACGACACACGCGCACATCGCCCCACTGGATCCCGGGGCGGCGGTCTCGCGCGACGTTCCGGCCTGGCGGCCACGGCGCTTCTCGCGTTCGCGCTCGTCGCAACGATCGTCGGGACGGACCCGCGTCCCGCCGCGGCCGCCACGGCGGTGCCGGCCGGGGATGTGGCGCGCCCCGACGTCGTCGCCACGGCTTCCGTCGCGATGGCCGCCGCCGCCGAGAAGGCCGACCTTGCCGCGCCGGCAGGGTACCGGGTCTCGGGGACGATCACGGCCGCGGCGGGCCCGGTCGCCGGCGCGGTGGTCACGGCGTGTCCCGTATCGATGGCGCCGCAGGGAGGCGTGCCGGTCGAGTGCAAGGGCGCCTCCACGTCGGCGTCGGGCGCGTATTCGGTGACCGGACTCGCGCCGGGTGCGTACGTCATCCGCGCGGCCCCCCCCGCGACCGCCGGGTCCACCGCAGCAGCCGGGTACCGGGGCGGCTCCGGGTACGTGGCGTCGCGTGCGGAAGCCGCCACCCTCGCTGTCTCCGCCGACGCGGCCGGGATCGACCTCGCGCTGCCGGCCGGGAAGTCGATCGCGGGCAAGGTCACCGGCGCGGGTGGCCGACCGTCGTGGAACACGTACGTCGAGGCATGCGCCGCCGATGCCCCGGCCGGGGTCGCCTGTACGGGCTCCTACGCAACGACGGACGGGTCGTTCGTCATCGGCGGGCTCGGTTCGGGAGCGTTCACTCTCGGATTCCAGGCGCCGTCGTCCGGCCTCGCCAGTGGCTACGTCGGGGCGGACGGCCTCACGCCGCTCCGCTCGGCCGCCCGCGACATCGCGGCTGGCACGGAGGGCATCGCCGTCACGCTGCCGCAGGGGCGGTCGCTCGCGGGGAGTGTGTCGCTCGAGGGTGCAGGTCCTGCCGGCGTCAACCAGGTACTCGTTCAGGCGTGCGCAGACGAGAGCTGCGTCCTTGGGCCATCCGCCTGGACCGTCGGCGGCGGGACCTTCCAGGTCGGCGGTTTGCTGCCAGGGACCTACACGGTCTCGTTCTCGCTTCCGCGGACGGCGACACACGTGTCCGGCTTCCTCGGCGACGGGGGGTACACGCCCACCCGGGCCGCGGCGATGCGCCTCGTGATCGCCGGGGCGGACGTGGTCGGCGCCGATGCCGTCCTGCCGCGCGCCGCGGCGAGCCTGGCCGGTACGGCCAGCGGTGGCGGCTCCGGCCTTCCCCTCGGCGTGATCGTGGCGTGCGGCGCCGGCGGCACCTGCCTGTGGACCCGCACCGCGGCCGACGGCTCGTACACGCTCGCGCTTCCCTCGGCCGGGCCGTGGACGGTCGGGCTCCGCGCTCCGGGGCTCTACGGGGCCGGCCTGCCGGGCGCATACACCGCCGGGGTCATCGTTCCTTCCGCGTCGCCGGCCATGGACGGGTACCTCGGCGGCGCGGGCTTCACGCCACTCGCCTCCGGCGCCCGCGCGGTGGTGGTCGGCTCGCCGGATCGGACGAGGCCGCAGATCGTGTCCCGCGCGCCCACCGCCGGGGCCGCAGGCGTCTCGCGCACGGCCCGCGTGGTGGTCCGGTTCAGCGAGCCGGTGACGGGCGTGTCGTCCCGCAGCTTCACGCTGCGCGACGCCGCGACGAAGAAGGCCGTGGCCGCGACGGTCGTCTACGATGCCTCGTCGCGGACGGCGACCCTGCGCCCGAAGACGGCGCTTCCGGGCGGTCGCTCGATCCTGGTGACACTCGCCGGCACGATCGCCGACCTGTCGGGCAACCGCCTGCCGACCGCGACCTGGGCGTTCACGACGAAACGGTAGACCCGGCGGCCGGGGGCGCGGTGACGAACGGAGCTGCCGGGCGGGGGCCCCGGCGGGCACTGCCGAAGGCCCCCGTTGAGGCTCGTCGCCCCAGGGACCACGAGCCGGTGCGCCGCGATGCGGCGCGGCGTCGGGCCATGGCCGCGACGCTCGCACACCCTCCGCCTCTCTGCGTCCCACGGCAAGCGAACGGAAGTACCAGCCGGCTGGGTGGTCGCGACCGCGCGGGCCGTGCGACCGCGCGACGACGCCTGCGCCGGGCGCACAGAGCGCCCCCGCGGCCGGTTCCTCGACCCGGGGGCATGGCACCGCAGTGGCTACCACGATGCGGGGCAAGCGTACTCCCCCGTCGAGTCGGCCCGGCGTGAGCCGACGTGGCGGCGTCCAGAACCGCCGCGCGTACGGCGCGTACAGCGCGTACACGCAGTCGACCTCGCGGCCAGCGTGTTCCGCGAGCAGCGCGCCGGCGAGATCCGACGCGAACCCGTTGCGCACGACGCGCTCGAGGTCCGCGCGGCGCTCGAACCGCCACGCCAACGACGACCGCCTCGCGGCGACGACCGCCTCGCGACGTTCTGTAGCATCATCCTGACCAGGGAGCCGGCTGATCCGGCCCGCTGGACGGGGGATCCGATGCTTCGACGTCTCATGCTCGGGCTGGCCATCTCCGCCGTCTTCGCCGCCTGCGGGACGACCTCGTCGACGCCGTCCCCGTCGGCGACACCCGGGTCTCCTTCGCCGGACACGACGCCGAGCCCGGCTCCCTCCGCACCCTCGGCACCGACCGCCGCGCCGAGCCTCACGGGCGGCGGCGATCCCGCCTCGATCGGTCGCGCGTTCATCAGCCTGTTGTCGGGGGCCCAGGCCGCCACCGCTGCGGACATGGAGGACGCGGCGATGCGGGCCGCCGCACCGGCAGCCAAGCTCGACCAGCTCTGGCAGACGTTCGTCGGACAGTTCGGCGCCTTCATGAGCATCGGCAGCGTCACGACGGCGGTGCAGCCGCCGTACACCAACGTCACCGTCGAGACCGAGTTCGCGAACGCGACGGTGGCACTCGTCGTCACGGTCGACGCCGACGGACGGGTCGCCGGCCTCCATGTCGGCCAGGTGACGGGCCCGGCCTCCGGCGGGGCATCCCCCGGTCCCGCGGCCTCGCCGGCGACCTACGTGGACCCCGGTTCGTTCACGGAGACCGACGTCACGGTCGGCAGCGCGCCCTGGGCGCTGCCCGGGACGCTGTCGGTGCCGAACGGGGCCGGACCGTTCCCCGCCGTCGTGCTGGTAGCGGGCTCGGGACCGGAGGACCGGGACGAGACGATCGGCCCGAACAAGCCGCTCCGCGACATCGCCTGGGGCCTCGCGTCGGCCGGGATCGCGGTGCTGCGCTACGACAAGCGCACCCTCGTCCACGCCGCGGCGATGACGGCCGGGGCCGACTCGGTGACGGTCCGCCAGGAGACGACGGACGATGCCCACGCCGCGATCGAGCTCCTCCGGACGACACCGAAGGTCGACCCCGCCCGCGTCTTCCTCGTCGGACACAGCCTGGGCGGCTACCTCGCGCCCCGGATCGCCGCGCAGGCGCCCGGACAGCTCCGCGGCATCGGCCTGCTCGAGGCGAACAGCACCCCCCTGCCGCGGCTCATCGGGACACAGGTCGCCTACCTCGCGTCACTGCAGGGCAGCCCGACTCCGAGCGCCGAGCAGCAGCTGGCGAACCTGCTCGCCCAGGTCGCCCTGGCGGACTCGCCCAGCCTCTCGCCCTCGACGCCGACGTCCGAGCTCCCGCTCGGGGTCCCTGCCTCCTACTGGCTCGACCTCCGCACGTACGACCCGCTGGCCACCGCGGCCGACCTGCGGATCCCGATGTTCTTCTCGCAGGGCGAACGGGACTACCAGGTGCCGCCGGGAGAGCTGGCGGCATGGCAGAAGGCCCTCGCCGGGCGCACCGACGTCACCTTCAGGACATACCCGGCGCTCGACCACCTCCTGTTCGCCGGCTCGGGTCCCGCCACGCCGGCCGAGTACGCCACGCCCGGGCAGCACGTCGCGCCGGAGCTGGTGGCCGACCTGGCCGCATGGGTGAAGGGCAGCTGACGGGCGGAGCGACCGGCCTCCGGACCATCACGACCGGCTTCTGTACCAGAGGAGCCCGCCGAGGTAGGCCGCCGCGAAGACGGCACCGAGCCACGCGTAGGGCAGCGCGTCGCCGCCCGAGAATGACGCCACGAGGAACGCGACGACGAGAGCCACCGCGATCAGCTGGGCGGCGAGGGAGAGCGCTCGGAGGTTGATCGAGTTCCATCGCTCGTCCGTCGGCAGTCCCGACAGGAGGCTCGCAACGTCCGAGCGCGACTGCAGCGCGCGCAGCACGAACGCGTAGCCGACGACGATGGCGAACGAGATCGCGATCTGCGCCGGGCTCGCGTGCTGGCCCGCCAGCGCGGCCGACATGAGCAGGCCGATCACGAGGCCGACTGCCGGGACGACCCACCTAGTCATGGTCGTGGTCATGGAAGATCTCCTCGATGCGTCGGCCGAAGAACCTGGCGATCGCGAACGCGAGCGGCAGCGATGGCAGGTAGCGGCCCGTCTCGATCGCGTTCACCGTCTGGCGCGAGACGCGCAGCTCCTCCGCGAGCTGGCCCTGGCTCAGGCCGAGGCCCTCGCGAAGGTGCCGCACGTCGTTCGTCATGGTGTCAAGGTACCTTGTCATACGGCGTGATGTCAAGGACCCTTGTCACCACCGGCCGGGGCGCGCGCACGCCTCCTGCCGGCCCGTCACGCGACGCGCCGGGGTCCTCGGCTGCCGGCCGCCCGGTGATTCACGACGCTGCGCCGAGGCCGCCTGTCGAGGGGGACGACGCGGCCACCACCACGTGACCACGTCGGCCTTCCGCGCCTTCGGCGCGCCGGCGTCGCGCAAGGATGGCGGCGGCAGCCAGGCCCGCCACGGCATAGGCCGCCGTGATCCACCAGTCCGGGACGGATGTATCGGGCGAGGGCACGCGCAGAGTCTGGTCGGCGGCGCGGAACAGGAGGAACCCCGCCGCGAACGCGAGCGCCGGGACGCCCGATCGGGCGCCACGCCGCGCGATGAGGGCGGCCGCGGCGCCGCACACGAGGACGGCCGCGACCTCGTACAGCTGCGTCGGGTGGACCGCGCTCGCCTCGTCGACGACGCCGATCCCGAGGGACCCGAGGCCGTTGAGCGCCTGCGCTCCCAGCGCGCCGACCCGAGGCGGGAACGTGACGCCCCACGGGAGGGTCGTCTCCACGCCGGCGCAGCAGCCGTTGAGGAAGCACCCGATCCGAAGCATCACGATCCCGACGACGACCGCGGGGATCGCCCGGTCGGCGAGGCGCGCGAATGGGATCCGCCAGGCGCGAGCCACCAGCGCGATGCCGAGCGCGCCGCCGATGAGCCCGCCGTACAGGGCGAAGCCACGGAACCGCAGGTCGAGGATCCGGGCCGGGTCCGCACCGTAGTACGGCCAGTTCAGCACGGCGTCCAGGAGCCGCGCCCCGACGAGGCCGGCTAGCACCGCGACGGCAACGCCGGTGACGGCACGCGCCGGCCGGACACTGAGGCCGGCCGCTGCCCAGGCGCCGAGGGCCAGGGCAGCGGTGGCGGCGAGGACGAGGAACGTCCCGTAAGCGGCGACCGTGACGGACGTGCCGCCGACGTCGAAGGACGCGAGGACGGGCATCATCGGGCGGCAGACCTACTCGTTCCTGCTCACGGACCAGACCCCGTTCATCGAGTACGCCTTGTCCTTGGCGTGGAGCATGCCGCGGATCGTGAGCACGTCGCCGGAGCGCGACGCGGTGCCGGACATCGATGCCCCCGACCCGGAGCTCTCGCCCACGAACGTGAGACGGTTGCCGACGTACGTCACGTCCCCGGTCCCCGGCTCGCTCTTCAGCGGCTTGCCCTTCGCGTCCTTGATGGACGAGTAGTCGATGAACGTGACCGCCGTCCCCTTCCCGTTCCCGTCGACCGTGAGGTCGAGCGTCATCGGCAGCGCCTTCCCCACGAGCTGCTCGAGCGCGGACGTGAGGTCGCAGCCCTGGTCGGCCGCCTGCTTCTCCGCTTCGGCCTTGAGAGCCGGGTCGATCGTCACGTCGGTGATCGTGAACGTGCCCGTCCACTTCCCGTTCGGGTCGATCGGCTTCGACCACCAGTCGGCGTCGTACGGCGTCTGGCCGCTCTCGTCCCACATGAAGGCGCGCGGATCGGACGGGTCGGGCCGGATGAGGTGCATCGACGTCATCGCGTCGTCGAGCGGCTGGAGCTTGCCCTCCTCGTCGATGAGGTAGGGCTTGCCGCCGATCTGGACCTCGCCCCAGACGTGCGGGGAGTCCTTGTCCACGACGTAGCCGAACACCGCCTTGGCCGGATAGCCGAGCGCCCGGAACATGGAGACCGTGGCGCTGGTGATGTCCGTGCAGTCGCCCTTCATCTGCCCCTTCGTGAGGTAGTCCGCCGGCGTCTGCCAGTTCGAGCCGTTGGCGGTGGTGTACGCGGGGGTGACGGGCGAGCCGTCCGGGCCCACGAACGAGATCGGCACCGGCTTGTCCGCATGATCCGCGAGGTACTTCGCGAGCTTCGCCGGGTCGCTCAGCGGCACGCCGCCGGCCTTCGCCCTGGCGGCCGCGTCCCGCACCGCCGGGTCGTCGGGGGTGATGTAGTTCTTCGCCTTCTTCTCGCTGATGGCGTCGCTCTTGACCCCCTCGCCTCCGTAGGCCCACTTGATGGCCCGGTTGATGGCGGCGCCGGCCAGGGTGGCAAGGATGATCGTCGTGAAGACCTCGCCGTCGAAGGCCTTCACACGGACCGTCACGGTGTGGGCAGACGGGTCCACGACGCCGCTGGCGATCGCCCAGTGGGTGCCCGTGAAGTAGGCGACCGCGACCCTGCCCGGGTCGGTGCCGGCGGGGACGTTCGCGGGATCGTACGGGAGCGTGACGACGGCGGGCTCCGTGAAGCCGACCCCGGACGGGCCGAAGTCGTACGCGTGCCCGACGGGGATCGCCGCCGCCGCGGTGGAGTCCACGGGGGCGAACACGTCCATCTGGAATGGCGCGTCCAGCCGAGCGATCTTCACGCCGGTGTCCGCGGCGACGGCTCCGGGCGGGACCACGAGCGTCACGCCGTCGGCCGCGACGGTGGCGCCTCCGGGCGGCAACGTCCCCGACGACACCACAGTGGACGGCACGTCGATCACCGTCGGTGCGTCCACCACGGTCTCGACGATCGGAGCCGCCGCGGCAGACGGTGCGGCCGAGGTGGCCGCCGAGGCCGACGCTTGCTGTGTGGCCGCCCCGGCCGCGCTCGAGGCCGACGGGGATGCGGCGGGGGGCGGGGTGCCTGTCGTGCCCCCGCACGCGGCGAGGAGCACTGCGAGGAGGGACGCGCAGAGCGAGCGCCTCGACGTCATCGCACCGGACTCCTTCGACGAGCCAAGGGGACGCGCTGGCAGGGCTGCGTGACCGCCGGTGACCTCGCCGGCGCGACCGCCGTCGCGGACGCCCGGACGTCGGGCGTACCGACGCCCGACGGGGGGTGAAGCCACCGCGACCAGTGGACGGCCACGGACGGCGCCGGCGGAAGTGCCGGAAGGACCGAAGGCCGGACCCCGCGCCCTCAGGCGCGGCGGGGCCGGACCGGTGCGACTCGTGCTGTCAGCCGAACCAGGTGCTCACTTCGTCCTTGCTCACGGGCGGCAGGAGGAGGAGACACCGGATGGCATCCGCCGGCAGGGCCGTCCTCCGCGCGACCACGCGGACGATGCAGCGCCCGTCGCCGGCGCACCGCCTGATCGCTTTCAGGTCGAGCCTGGGCCACAGCGCCAGTGCGCGCTGCTCGAGCCCCGACGCGCGGGCCGGGGTGGGATCGCCGTTGGGCTGCATCCGGCGCCTCCTTCCGTCAGCGCCTCTCTCGGATGCGTCACTGTACCGCCGATGGCATGACCGCGTCTGCACCGGGCCGTCCCGCCGACCGCTCGTGCGACGTGCGCTGGCCCGCAAGGTCCCTCGTCCACGGCGAGCTCCACCCACGATTGACAGCCTCCGGCTGCGCTCGGACACTTCACGGGCCGGCGCCGACGCCCGTCACCTCATCACGACGGAGCCGGCGACCTGCCGGCGGCCGCCGGCCCACGGCAGCCATGGTTCACAGCGAGAAGGAGCCCTCATGTCCCGGATCTCGTCCCTGCTCACGCCGAAGACCGTCGTCCGCGCCCATTGCGACGTGCCGTGCGGCATCTACGATCCCGCCGGCGCGCTCCTGGGCGCGAAGACCGTCGCGCGGATGGTCGAGATCATCGGCGGGCTGCCGGCCGACGGCGGCAGCGTCGCGGACCGCAACAAGTTCACCCGCGCCGTCGTCGTGAAGGAGCAGCACGCGGAGCTCGTCAAGCACGACATCGGGGTGATCTGGAGCGACTACTTCAAGCCCGAGCACGTGGAGAAGTTCCCCCAGATCCACGAGCTCACGTGGTCGATCCTCAAGCTCGCCGGCAAGAACAAGCAGTCGGTCGACGCCGAGGCCGCGGCCCAGCTCATCGCGAAGGTCGAGGAGTTCGCCGCGATCTTCTGGGAGACGAAGAAGTAGCCGACCCGACCCAGCCGGCGTCCGGGCGGCCCGTGCCGCTCCGGCGCCGGACGTGGCGCGCGGCGGTCGCCGAGGGCAGCATGGCCCCGGCGAT
>CAIYQJ010000010.1 GCA_903928275.1 uncultured Chloroflexota bacterium | reverse complement strand
TGGCTGGGGCTCCCGGCCGCCGCGGGGCTCGATACCAGCGTCCGGGGCGATGGCTGGGGCTCCCGGCCGCCGCGCCGGCCGGGCCCGGCGCGACCCGCTGCTAGACTCGCGGGGCCCCGCCCGGATGCGTCCCGCGTCGGCGTCGCGGGCGACAGGGATTCGGAGGGGAACGATGACCGAAGACCGCGAGCGCTGGGCGCTCGTCCTCGGCGCCTCGAGCGGCATGGGCGAGGCGACCTCGCTGGCCCTCGCGCGCGCCGGCTACAACATCGCCGGCGTCCACCTCGACTTCCGCGCCGCCCTCGACCACGTCGAGGAGGTGAAGGCCGCGATCGCCGCCGCAGGTCGCGAGGCGCTCTTCTTCAACGTGAACGCCGCAGACGACGAGAAGCGATCGGGTGTCCTCGATGCCCTCGCGGCCCGCTTCGCCGAGTCCGCCGCGGCCGGCAGGCAGCCGCACCTCCGGATCGTCGTCCATTCGCTCGCGTTCGGGTCGCTCCTGCCCTTCCTCACGGACGATCCCGGCACGCGGATCAGCCGCAAGCAGCTCGCCATGACGCTGGACGTCATGGCGAACAGCCTCGTGTACTGGACGCAGGACCTGTTCGTGCGCGGCTGGCTGCACGAGACGCGGATCTACGGGCTCACATCCGAGGGGTCCTCGCGCGTCATCCCGTCGTACGGCGCCGTCTCCGCGGCCAAGTCGGCCCTGGAATCGCACTGCCGACAGCTCGCGATGGAGCTCGCGCGCGCCGGCACCGGCTGCTCCGTGAACGCGATCCGCGCCGGCGTGACGGTGACGCCCGCTCTCCTGCGGATCCCCGGGTCCGATCTGATCATCGACGCGACGATGAATCGGAACCCGTCCGGGCGGATGACTACGCCGCAGGACGTGGGCGCCGCCATCACCCGCTTGTCCGACGACGGGCTCCTCTGGATGACCGGCAACGTGATCAGCGTGGACGGCGGCGAGTTCGTCACGGGGTGGTAGACGGTGGACGGACCGGCTCGACACGACCGGGCGGATAGGGCCCGGCGGGCGGCAGACGGCGCCGAGCCGCGGGTCATCGTGGTGGGCTCCGTGAACGTGGACCTCATCGCCGTCGTGGATCGGCTGCCCGCGCCCGGCGAGACCGTCACCGGCGCCGCGTTCGCGCAGCACCACGGCGGCAAGGGCGGGAACCAGGCGGTCGCGGCCGCACGCCTCGGGGCTCGCGTCGCGTTCGTCGGCGCGGTGGGGGGCGACGCGTTCGGGTCGGCGGCACGCGCGGCGCTCCTCGCCGAGGGGATCGACTGCGCAGAGCTCTCGACGCTGCCGGACCTCGCGACGGGCGTGGCGCTCATCCTCGTGGACGCCGGCGGCGAGAACGTCATCGCCGTGGCGTCGGGCGCGAACGCGGCGGTCACGCCCACATCGGTGACCGCGGCCCTGGCGCGGCTGCGACCCGGGCCGACCGACGTCGTGCTCGTGGGAACGGAGATCCCGCTGGACGCTGCGGGCGCGGCCCTTGCCGCCGGACGGGCGGCGGGTGCCACGACCCTGCTGAACCCCGCCCCGGCTACCGGGATCGACGCCGGGCTCCTCGCGGCCGCCGACGTGGTCACGCCCAACCGGACCGAGGTGCGGCAGCTCGCGGACGCGACGGCGGCGCGGCCGGGCCACGCGCGGGCGAGCGACGAGACGGAGGCGTGGGCACGGGCCCTGCTCGAGGTCGGGGCGGAAGGTCCGATCGTGGGGCGCGCCGTCGTCGTGACGCTCGGTGCGGCCGGGGCCCTCGTGCTGCAGCGGGCAAGCGGCTCGGTCGTCGCGACGGACGTCGCCGCGCACCGCGTGGACGCAGTGGACACGACCGGCGCCGGGGATACGTTCTCGGGGGCGCTCGCGGTCGCGCTCGCGGGGGGCCGCGATCTCGTGGATGGCGTCCGGTGGGCGTGCGCGGCGGCGGCGCTGGCGACGACGCGCGTCGGGGCACGGGAGGGGATGCCGCGTCACGCGGAGCTGGACGCGTTCCTCGCCGAGCGCGGCGCCTGACCTTCGAGTCGGGTCGCGGACCTCGCACGGTCCCATCCCGCGAGTCGATGCCGCGACGGCCGGGGCGCGACCCCGTTCAAGCGGTGGGCGACGGCCGGGGCGCGACCCCGTTCAAGCGGTGGGCGACGGCCGGGGCGCGACCCCGTTCAAGCGG
>CAIYQJ010000009.1 GCA_903928275.1 uncultured Chloroflexota bacterium | reverse complement strand
GACCAAGTACATCATCCGCCGCGTGATCCAGGCGATCCCCGTGCTGTTCGGGATCACGATCGTCGTCTATGCGATCCTCCTGGCGGCACCCGGCGGGCCGGTGCAGCGCTTCGCGAACAACCCCCGCGTGACCGACACGCAGCGCCTGGCGTTCATCCACCGCTGGGGTCTCGACCAGCCCATCCCCGTCCAGTACTGCCGCTGGATGGGCATCTGCAACCCGAACAAGGACGGGCTGGCCACGTTCATCAGCGATCAGGGGCTGCCCAACTTCCTGCCTTCGTTCCTCGGTGGCGGGGACAACGGGGTCCTCCACGGCGACCTCGGCGTGTCCATCGACACCGGCCAGGTCGTGAGCGAGCGGATCATGGCTTCGCTCCTGCCCACGATCATCCTCGCCGGCACGGCGCTCATCGTCTGGATCACGTTCGCGATCCTGCTGGGGACGCTCGCCGCGCTGCGGCCGTACAGCCTGTTCGACCAGGTCCTCACGATCTTCACGTACGTGGGCTTCGCCATGCCCACGTTCTGGCTGGGGATCATGCTCATCTACGCGTTCAGCGGGCCGGGATTGAACATCCTCCCTGCCGGCGGGATGACGAGCCCCCGGATGTCGCCGTCCTTCGGGACGAACGACTACTGGGCCTGGTTCAGCGCGCAGCCGCTCACGGCCATCCTCGACCTCGGCAAGCACCTCATCCTGCCGGTAACGACGCTCGTCGTGATCAGCATCGCCGGGGACTCGCGGTTCGTCCGCGGCAGCATGATGGAGACGCTCCACATGGACTACGTCCGGACCGCGAAGGCCAAGGGCCTCAAGGCGCGGACGGTCACGTTCAAGCACGCCTTCCGGAACGCGATGCTGCCGTTCGTGACGAACGTGGCGCTCGAGCTGCCGCTCCTGTTCACCGGGGCGATCGTCACGGAGACGATCTTCTCCTGGCCCGGGATCGGCCGCCTGACGATCCAGTCGACCAACCAGTTCGATTACCCGATGCTCATGGGCATCCTGCTCATCGCGGCGGTGGCGACCGTCTTCGCCAACCTCCTCGCCGACATCGCCTACGCGGTCGTCGATCCGCGGATCAAGTACTGAGATGCAGCCCTTCGGAGAGTTCGAGCCGGCGCCCCCGGCTCCCCTGACCGAGCACGTCGTGGAGGTTGCCGCGATCCCCGTCCGCCAGGAGGAGGCCGGCGCGGACTACGAGGTCACCCTCCAGTCGCTCAACCAGTGGCAGCTGGCCTGGCGGAAGTTCAAGAAGCACCGGCTGGCGCTCATCGGGCTCGGCATCCTGTCGTTCCTCCTCGCCACCGCGGTCATCGGCCCGTTCCTGCTGCCGTACGACTTCGGCACGATCCCCGTCCCCGACCAGATCGTCTACCAGGGTCGGCCGCCCGGGATCGGCCATCTGTTCGGCGAGACCGGTGGCCTCCAGCGGGACGTGCTGACGCTCGTCGTGAACGGCGCGCGGCTGTCGCTCATCATCGGGTTCAGCAGCATGCTGATCGGCGTCTTCATCGGGACGATCGTCGGCGCGATCGCCGGGTTCCTCGGCGGCTGGCTCGACAACGTCCTCATGCGCGTCGTCGACGTCATGCTCTCGCTCCCGCTCCTCTTCGTCATCCTGGTGGCGAGCCGCTTCTTCGGCAACGGGAGCGCGCTCCTCCTCATCCTCATCTTCGGGTTCTTCAGCTGGATGGGCGTCGCCCGCCTCGTCCGGAGCCTCTTCCTGTCGCTTCGTGAGCAGGAGTTCGTCGAGGCGGCCCGCGCCGTGGGCGCCAGCAACATGCGGACGATCTTCCGGCACATCCTCCCGAACGCGGTGAGCCCCATCGTCATCGTCGCCAGCCTCATCGTGGCGGGGAACATCATCAGCGAGGCGTTCGTCAGCTTCCTCGGGTTCGGTGTCGACGCGTCCACGCCCACCTGGGGGAACATCCTGTCGAACGCCCTGACGTTCATCCCGCTCGGCAACTGGTGGTGGCCGTTCTTCGCGGGATTCGCGATCATCCTGACGGTCCTGTCGGTCAACTTCATCGGCGACGGCCTCCGCGACGCTCTCGACCCGAGGTCACGGGCATGACGGAGACGACGATCGCGATCGAGCAGGGGGGCGGCCCCATGCTCGGGGTCGCCCCGCCCGAGGACGTCCTCCTCGACGTCCGCGACCTGAAGACCTACTTCCACGTGATGGACGGCACCGTCCGGGCGGTGGACGGCGTGTCGTTCTCGCTCAAGCGCGGCTCGTCGATCGGTGTCGTCGGCGAGTCGGGCTCGGGGAAGAGCGTCACGGCCCTCACGATGATGCGGCTCCTCGACATCCCGCCCGCCGAGATCGTGGACGGCGAGATCTGGTTCGACGGGCGCGAGCTCGTCGCGATGTCCGACGAGGACATCCGCCACATCCGCGGCAAGGACATGGCGATGATCTTCCAGGAGCCGCTCACCGCGCTCAACCCACTCTTCACCGTGGGTGACCAGATCTCGGAGCAGATCCAGCTCCACATGAAGGTGAAGAAGCGGGAGGCGTGGGACCGCTCGATCGAGATGCTGAAGACGGTCGGCATCCCGAACGCCGAGACGCGCGTGAAGCAGTACCCGCACGAGATGTCCGGCGGCATGCGCCAGCGCGTCATGATCGCGATGGCGATCAGCTGCGAGCCGAAGCTCATCATCGCGGACGAGCCCACGACCGCCCTCGATGTGACGATCCAGGCGCAGATCATGGAGCTCCTCAAGAGCATCCAGCAGCGGACCGGCGCGTCGCTCATGCTCATCACCCATGACCTCGGGGTCATCGCCGAGATGGTCGACGACGTGATCGTCATGTACGCCGGGCAGGTCGTGGAGCAGGGCCACGTGGACGAGGTCTTCCTCGATCCGCGGGCACCGTACACGGAGGGGCTCATCAGGTCCATCCCGAGCGTCGTCGGCCGCGGCCGACGCCTCAAGGCCATCCGGGGCACGGTGCCGTCGCCGTTCAACCTCCCGCCTGCCTGCCGGTTCGAGCCGCGGTGCGACTACCCGTGGGACCTCTGCCGCGCCACCGAGCCCGAGCTCTACCAGGTCGGCGCGCCGGAGCGGGGCGCTCGCTGCCACCTGTACGGCCCCGCGGGACGCGGGCACCGGTCGCCCGTCGTGGGGACGGCGTCGGTCGAAGGCGAGACCGAGAGCACCGAGGCGGCCCGACCCGACGCGGCGCAGGTGTTCCTCAAGTCCGAGCAGGCCCTCGAGGACCGCCGACAGTGATGACCGATGACGGCACGCAGACCGCGGCGCCGGCGGCCGGCACCGCGATCGGGGCGGTGCCGGTCGGGCTCGCCCCGAACGGCCAGGTGAGGGAGCCTCTCCTCGAGGTCAGCGGCCTGAAGAAGCACTTCCCGATCCTCGGCGGGATCCTGCGGCACCGCGTGGGGACGGTCTTCGCGGTCGACGGCGTGGACCTCACGATCGCCCGCGGCGAGACGTTCAGCCTCGTGGGCGAATCCGGCTGCGGGAAGACGACCCTGGGTCGATCGCTCCTCCGCCTCACGCCCCCCACGGCCGGTCGGATCGTGTTCGAGGGCGTGGACGTCTCGGCGATGAAGACCGCCGACCTCAAGCCGCTGCGGCAGAAGATGCAGATCATCTTCCAGGATCCGTTCGGCTCGCTGAACCCGCGGATGCCGGTGAGCGACCTCATCGGCGAGGGCCTCATCGCCCAGGCGAACAAGGAGAACGGCTGGAAGGACCGGAAGGTCCGCGACCAGCGCGTGGGCGACACGCTCGAGGCGGTGGGCCTCCGCCGCGAGTACACGCGCCGCTATCCCCACGAGTTCTCCGGCGGCCAGCGGCAGCGGATCGGGATCGCCCGCGCGCTCGCGCTCAACCCTGATTTCATCGTGTGCGACGAGCCGGTGTCGGCGCTCGACGTGTCCATCCGCTCCCAGATCCTCAACCTCCTCGTGGACCTTCGCCACGAGTTCGGGCTGACGTATCTCTTCATCAGCCACGACCTGTCGGTCGTCGAGTACATCAGCGATCGCGTCGCGGTCATGTACCTCGGCAAGCTTGTCGAGGAGGCGAAGGTCGAGGACCTGTACAGCGCGCCGAAGCACCCGTACACGATCGCGCTCCTGTCCGCCGTCCCGCAGCCGGACCCGCGCGTCAAGTCCCAACGCCTCGTCCTCAAGGGCGACGTGCCGTCGCCGGCCGCGCCGCCGTCGGGGTGTCGCTTCCACACGCGCTGCTGGCTCCGCGAGCAGCTCGGCAACCCCGCGCGCTGCGTCGCCGAGGAGCCGCAGCTCCGCGCGCTCGAGCCGGCGTCCCACCGCGTCGCCTGCCACTTCGCGGACGAGGTCTCCGCGAGGACGGTCACGAGCGCCGCCGAGGAGCAGGCGAGGACCGGGGCGGCGATCGCCGCCGGGTGAGGTCGCGGCGCGCGGGATCGGGCCGGGCGCCCGCGCGCACACGCGCGACGCGCGCTCCGGCGGTATACCATCAGCGGACGATGCGGTCGGTCGGGTCCCCGACGGCCGCGGGTCGCCGGTCCGCCTGAGGGTTGGAGAGAGCCCCGAGCCGAGCGGATCACGCGCCCACGACGGGCGCCGCAGAGGAGGAGAACACGGCATGGTGAAGAATCGGCTGCTCGCGGCCGGCGCCGTCCTGGCGATGGTCGTGATGGCCTGCTCGTCGAGTGCGACGCCGTCGCCGGCACCGGCGAGCGCGGCACCGGCAACGCAGGCACCCGCAAGCCAGGCCCCCGCCAGCATGGCGCCGGCGACCGTCGCGCCCGCGACCGTCGCCCCGAGCGCGACGGCTGCGGCAGGCACGCCCAAGGACGGCGGGACGCTCGTCGTCGCGCTGCCCGGCGACATGGTGCTCGCGGATCCCACGCTCACGAGCGACAGCAACTCGTCCTACGTCCAGCAGAACGTCATCCAGAGCCTCGTGGGCCTGAAGCCCGGCACGCTGGACACGGTCATCCCTGTCCTCGCCGAGAGCCTGCCCACCGTCAGCGCTGACGGCCTCACGTACACGTTCAAGATCCGGCAGGGCGTCACGTTCCACGACGGGACGCCGCTCGACGCGGCCGCGGTCGTCTACAACTACCAGCGCCAGAAGGACATGCCGAAGTCCCTCCAGGACGCGTACAACTACTACTTCGGGGTCGTCTTCGGCGGCTTCGGCGACAAGTCCAACCTGAAGTCGATCACGGCGCCCGATGCGTCCACCGTCGTCATGACGCTCGGCACCCCGCAGAGCACCTTCCTCCTCACGCAGATCCTGCCGCAGTTCGGCATCCAGAGCCCCACGGCCCTCAAGGCCGGCGATTCCAGCAACCCCGATCCGTCGAAGAGCCCGTACGCGCAGGGCCAGGGTGGCCTCGGCAAGTCGATGGTGGGCACCGGGCCCTTCATGTTCAAGGAGTGGGTCCCCAACGATCACGTCACGATCGTGAAGAACCCGACCTACTTCGACCCGGCCGGCATGGCGCACCTCGACGCGATCACGTACCGGCCGATGTCGGACACGACCGCGAGGCTCAACGCCCTCCAGGCCGGTGACGTCGACTTCACCCAGCAGATCGCTCCGAACGACGTCGCGACGGCGCAGGCGGACTCCACGCTCCAGGTCTACGACCGCGGGTCCTCGTGCAACATCCTCAACCTGGGCCTCAACCACTCGGTCAAGCCGTTCGACAACCTGCAGCTCCGCCAGGCGATCGCGTACGCGCTGAACCGGCAGTCCTACGTGGACGCCTTCTACTCGGGCCAGGCGATCATGGCCGACAACTGGATGCCGCCGGGCTTCTTCTCCTACAAGGCGCTGGGCCTGCCGACGTTCGACCTTGCGAAGGCCAAGTCGCTGGTCGCCGCCTCCGGCGTCCCGGCCGACCAGCTGAACCTGACCCTGTGGTACCCGTCGAACGTGACGCGCCCGTACATGCCGGACCCCAAGGGCGAGGCAGAGGCGGTCGCGCGCGATCTCGAGGCGGCCGGCTTCAAGATCACGTTCAAGACCGAGCCCTGGGCCACCTACATCCCTGACTTCCAGAGCGGGAAGCTCCCGATGTTCCTGTCCGGCTGGACCTGCGACTGGGCCGCCCCGGACAACTTCCTCATCGCCTGGGCCTTCGGGTTCCAGGGTGGCAAGCCGAACGCCCAGTTCAACTACGGCCCGCCCGAGCTCAAGACGGCGTTCGACACGGCGATGGCCGCGTCCACCGACGCCGCCGCCGCCACCGCGTGGGGCCAGGCGCAGGACATCCTCGCCAAGGACCTCCCGACCGTCCCGCTCGTGAGCTCCAAGAACGCGGCCGCCGCCAAGGCGGACGTCATGGGCTTCGTCCCGGCAGGGAACCTCACCGAGCTCATGAACACGGTCTGGCTCAACCGGTAGCCGGACCCGTTCCAACGATCGGCGTCAGCCGACCGCGTCCGATGGCCCCGGGGCGCGCAGCCCCGGGGCCATCGACGACCGCAGGAGCGATCGACCCCGCGTGACCAAGTACATCATCCGTCGCCTTCTCGCGGCGATCCCCGTGCTCTTCGGGCTGTCGATCATCCTGTTCGCCTTCATCCACCTGCTGCCCGGGGATCCAGCGGTCGCCCTTCTCGGCCAGCACGCCACGCCCGAGCTGACCGCCGAGATCCGCGCGCAGCTCGGGCTGGACCAGCCGCTCTGGCAGCAGTACCTCGCCTATCTCGGCCAGCTGCTCCACGGCGACCTGGGCAAGAGCATCATCACCAACCGCCCGATCATCGACGAGTTCCTCCTCCGGTTCCCCGGGACGGTGGAGCTCACCGTGGGTGCCCTCATCTTCGCGGTGGGGCTCGGGATCCCGCTCGGTCGCTACGCCGCCCGCCACGTCCAGGGGTTCGGCGACGGCATGGTCACGGTGATCTCGCTCCTCGGCATCTCGATCCCGATCTTCGTCCTCGGCCTCACGCTCCAGTACATCTTCGCGGTCCAGCTGAAGTGGCTGCCCGCGTCGGGACGGCTCGACCCGCGGATCGCCATCGAGTACCACACCAACTTCGTGTTGATCGACACGCTCCTGGACGGCAACATCCCGGCCTTCTTCAACGGCCTGAGCCACCTGATCCTGCCGGCGATCGCGCTCGGCTCGATCCCGCTCGCGATCATCACCCGCATCACGCGGGCCTCCGTCCTCGACGTGACGAACGAGGACTACGTGCGCACGGCCCGCGCGAAGGGCCTCTCCGAGCGCCGCGTGGGCGGTCGCCACATCATGCGCAACGCCTGGCTGCCGGTCGTCACCGTCATCGGCCTGCAGGTCGGCGGCCTGCTCGCCGGGGCCGTCATCACGGAGACGATCTTCTCGTGGAACGGCGTGGGCAGGTGGACGGTCCAGGCCATCCAGGACCACGACTACTTCGTGGTGCAGTCGATCATCCTCATCTTCGCCCTCATCTTCCTCGTGGTGAACCTCGTCGTGGACATCGGCTACGCGTTCATCAACCCGCGGATCAGGTACGCCTGATGGCGACCGTTGCGGCTCCGCGCGCCCGGCGCGCGGAGGCGAGGGCGAGCCGCGGACTGTGGCGTGACGCCTTCAACAGGCTCATGCGCAACGGCCCGGCTCTGGTCGGCCTGTTCTTCATCACGGTCTTCTTCGCGGCAGCCATCTTCGCGCCATTCATCGCGCCGTACGACCCGATCGCCGGGTCGCTGGCGGACCGCCTGCAACTGCCGAGCGCAGCGCACATCATGGGCACCGACCTGCAGGGCCGCGACGAGTTCTCCCGCATCCTCTACGGCGCCCGGGTGAGCCTGTTCGTCGCGGTCGGGTCCGTGATCATGGCCCTCATCATGGGCGGGATCGCCGGCGCGACTGCCGGCGCGGTCGGCGGCAAGGTCGACAACGTGGTCATGCGGATCGTGGACGTCATGCTCGCGATCCCGGGCATCCTCCTCGCCATCGGGATCGTCGCGTGGCTGGGCCAGGGCCTGCCCCAGATCATGATCGCCGTGGCCGCGACGAACGCCCCGATCTTCGCGCGGATCCTGCGTGGCAGCCTCCTCGCGAACCGCGAGGTGGACTACGTGAGCGCGGCGCGGTCGCTCGGCGCCTCGCGGTCCCGGATGCTGTTCCGCCACATGCTCCCGAACTCGCTCACCGCACTCATCGTGGCGGCCACGCTGGCGCTCGCCACGGCGATCATCGACGTCGCCGGGCTCGGATTCCTGGGCCTGGGGCCGGCGGATCCGCGGACGCCCGAGTGGGGGACGATGCTCACCGACGCGACGCGGTTCATCCGGCAGGCGCCGTATCTCATCTTCTTCCCCGGCCTCGCGATCGTCGTCGCGGCCATCGGGTTCAACCTCCTCGGCGACGGTCTCCGCGAGTCCCTCGACCCGCGGATGAAGCGGTAGGCGCGGGGCGTGGCACTGCTCTCGGTCGAGGATCTCGTCGTCCGCTTCCGCACGCGCGAGGGGACCATCCACGCCGTGAACGGCGTGACGTTCGAGCTGGAGGAAGGCGAGCGCCTCGGCCTCGTCGGCGAGTCCGGCTGCGGGAAGAGCGTGACGAACCTCGCCGTGATCCGGCTCCTGCCCAAGCCTGCCGGGCACATCGAGGGCGGGCGCGTCATCTTCGACGGCCAGGACCTCGCGACGCTCCCGGAGTCGGAGATCCGGGGGATCCGTGGCCGCGACATCGCGATGATCTTCCAGGACCCCATGACGAGCCTCAACCCGGTCCTCACGATCCGCGAGCAGATGGTCGAGACGATCCAGGCGCACAAGAAGGTCTCGAAGGACGAGGCGAAGGTGCGCGCGGTGGAGCTCCTTGCGATGGTCGGCATCCCCAAGCCGGCGGACCGCCTGAACGACTTCCCGCACCAGTTCTCCGGCGGCATGCGCCAGCGCGTCATGATCGCGATGGCGCTCGCGCTCGAGCCCAAGCTCCTCATCGCGGATGAGCCCACGACGGCCCTGGACGTGACGATCCAGGCACAGGTCCTCGAGCTGCTCAAGAACCTCACGACGGACCGGAACACCGCTCTCGTGCTCATCACGCACGACCTGGGCGTCGTCGCGGGGATGACTCAGCGCATCAACGTCATGTACGCGGGCTTCATCGTGGAGACGGCGACCACCGCCGACCTCTTCGCCAAGCCCTCACACCCATACACCGTGGGGCTGCTCCACTCCGTGCCCCGGGTCGATGCGGCCGAGGGCGAGGCCCTCATCCCCATCGAGGGGCGGCCGCCCGACATGCGCCACGCGCCCACCGGCTGCCCGTTCGCGCCGCGATGCGCGTGGCGGATCGAGACGTGCTGGACGCAGAACCCGGCGCTCACGTCCGTGCGCGAGGGCGAGCAGGTGGTCCTCACCGGCGACCGCGCCACGCACCGGATCTCGTGCCACAACCCCCCGACGCCCGAGGAGGCGGCCGCCGGGCTGCCCCAGCGACCCGGGTTCGCGGCGGCCCCGCCACCGCCCGGCTACGTCGACGAGCTCGCGGGCCGGATCGACTCCAGCATCGACTCGGAGGCAGAGCTCCAGGGGATCTGGCGCGAGGAGGGTCCGATCTCGATGGGCCCGAGCGCGGGCGCGCTGCCCCTGCCGCCCGTGGAGGAGCGCCACAATGACGGCCTCTAGCCCCATGCCGCCCCCGGGCGCGGTGCCGGCCGGCAGCGCACCGGCCCCCGGTGCGACGGCCCCGCTCGCCGGGGAGGCCGCGATGCCGGGCTCCACGTCCGGCCCGCTGCTGCGCGTCGAGGACCTCAAGGTCTACTTCCCGATCCGCGAGGGCCTCATCCGGGAGCGCCACGTCGGGGACGTCCGGGCCGTCGACGGGATCTCGTTCGAGATGCGACGCGGCGAGACCCTGGGCCTCGTCGGTGAGTCCGGTTGCGGGAAGAGCACGACCGGGCGCGCCATCGTGCGGCTGTACGAGCCGACGGCCGGCCGGATCGTCTTCGACGGCGTGGACACCATGACCCTGGACCGTGCCGGCATGAAGGGGATGCGGCGGCGGATGCAGATGGTCTTCCAGGACCCGTACGCGAGCCTCGACCCGCGGATGACGGCCGGCGGCATCGTGAGCGAGCCGATGGACATCCACGGCGTAGGCTCCAGGGCGGACCGGCAGGATCGCGTCCGCGAGCTGCTGGCGACGGTGGGCCTCAACCCCGACTACGCCGAGCGCTACCCCCACGAGTTCTCCGGCGGGCAGCGCCAGCGCATCGGAGTCGCCCGCGCCCTCGCGCTCGAGCCGGATCTCATCGTGGCCGACGAGCCGATCTCGGCCCTCGACGTGTCGATCCAGGCGCAGATCATCAACCTCCTCGAGAAGCTGCAGGAACGCCTCGGGCTCACGTACCTGTTCATCGCCCACGACCTCTCGGTGGTCCGCCACATCAGCGACCGGATCGCGGTCATGTACCTCGGGCGCATCGTGGAGCTCGCGAGCTCGCGTCTCCTCAACCGGGAGCCGCTCCACCCGTACACCGTCGCGCTCCTCTCCGCCGTGCCGATCCCGGACCCCGTGGTCGAGGCGCGCCGCCGCCGGATCATCCTGACCGGCGACGTGCCGAGCCCCGTGAACCCGCCGTCGGGGTGCCGCTTCCACACGCGGTGCTGGCTCCGTGACAAGCTGGGGAATCCGCAGGAGTGCGTGACGGTCGACCCGGTGCCGCGCGAGGTGCTCCCGGGGCACGAGGTGGCGTGCCACTTCGCGGAGAAGGTCATCGAGTCGCCCGAGCGGGCGCAGGCCGTCGGCGTGCCCGTCCCGACCACCGCGTCGGTCGGCGGCCCGGTCGTCCCCCCGACGCACCCGCAGGACGCCCCGCCGATCGCGTGACTGCCGCCCGCGGTCATCTGCGTCTCGGGGCCCGCGCGCGGAGCGTCTAGACTCGGCGCGTGCAGCCACTCCGCATCGCCGTCGCGCAGGTCGCCCCGGCCCTTGGCCTCCTCGACGAGAACATCGAGCGTCACCGTGCGCTTCTCGCGGAGGCGCGCGCGGTGGGCGCCGGCCTCGTCGTCTTCCCCGAGCTCGGCCTCACCGGCTACCTGCTCCAGGACCTCGCATCCGAGGTCGCGATGCGCCTCGACGACCCGCGCCTTCGCCTGCTCGCCGCCGACACGCGGGGGCTGTCGGCGATCGTGTCGTTCGTCGAGGAATCGCCGGACCACCGCCTGTTCATCGCCGCCGCCCTCGTCGAGGACGGGGAGCTGCGGGCTGTCCACCGGAAGCTCTTCCTGCCCACGTACGGCCTCTTCGACGAGCGGCGGTTCTTCGCTGCCGGCGACGCGCTCCGGGCGTTCCCGTCGCGCCTGGGGGTGCGGGTGGGCATCTCGATCTGCGAGGACTTCTGGCACCTGTCCGTGCCGTCGCTCCTCGCGCTCGACGGCGCCCACATCCTCGTGAACGTCTCGTCCTCGCCGGGCCGCGACATCGCGTCCGCACACGAGGAGGGCCTCGGGACCGCCGCGTCGTGGCGGCAGCTGCTCCGGACGTACGCGCAGCTCACGACGAGCTTCGTCGTCTTCTGCAACCGCGTCGGTGTCGACGAGACCATCGGCTTCTGGGGCGGCAGCCAGGTGGTCGCGCCGAACGGCGACGTGCTCCTCTCCGCGCCGCTCTACGACGAGGGCCTGTTCGTCGCGGACGTCGAGCTCGGCGACGTGCGCCGGGAGCGGATCGCGTTGCCGCTGCTGCGCGACGAGCGCCCGGAGCTCGCGGTGCGCGAGCTGCAGCGGATCGTGGCCGAGCGCGCGGGGCTCGTGGCGGACGACGATGGGGACGGCACGTGACCGCCGGCGATGAGCCCCCGGCGGTGCCGGATCGACCCGAAGCACCGTTCCTGCTGCCGGGCGAGCTCGCGATCGACACCGCGATCGCCCGACGTGCCATCGGCGAGTTCATCCGTGGCCAGCTCCGCCAGGCCGGCTTCGACCGGGCGGTCATCGGCCTCTCGGGCGGGATCGATTCCGCGCTCGTCGCCTACCTCGTCGCCGAGGCGATCGGGGCCGAGCGGCTCCTGTGCATCCTGATGCCGTATCGCACGTCGTCGCCCGCGTCACGCACCGACGCCGAGGAGGTGGTGCGGCGGCTCGGGTGCGCGAGCGACGTCGTCGACATCAGCCCGATGGTCGACGCGTACTTCGGCGAGGCGGACGGTGCCGGCGCCGGTGGCGGAGACGCGCGATCCGCGAGCCCGCTGCGGCGCGGGAACTTCATGGCGCGCGTCCGGATGACCGTCCTCTACGACCGCTCGGTCACCTGGGGCGGGCTCGTCGTCGGCACGAGCAACAAGACGGAGGCGCTCATCGGGTACACCACGCTCTTCGGCGACGCGGCCTGCGCCTTCGCGCCGATCGGGGACCTGTACAAGACCCAGGTCCGCCAGCTGTCGATGGCGATCGGCGTGCCCGACGCCATCATCCGGAAGGCCCCGTCGGCGGACCTGTGGCCCGGCCAGACGGACGAGGCGGAGGCCGGGTTCAGTTACCCGGAGCTCGACCGGCTCCTCCAGGCGATGGTCGACCGCCGCCGCTCCGACGAGGAGCTCGACGCGCTCGGGTTCGCCCCGGAGCTCGTCGCGCGGGTCCAGCGTCTCGTGGCCACGTCCGAGTTCAAGCGCCAGGTGCCCCCGGTCGCCAAGCTCGGCCCGCGCACGGCGGGCGTCGACTACCTGTACCCGCGCCGCCGGCCCGGCTCGGCCCGGACGCGGCCCGGGTGACCGGCGGCGTGCCCACGGACGGGGAGGGGAGCGGTCTCCTCTACGTCGTCGCCACGCCGATCGGCAACCTGGGCGACGTCACGGTCCGGGCGCTCGAGATCCTGCGGACCGTGCCGCTCATCGCCGCGGAGGACACGCGCGTCACGCGCCGCCTCCTCGATCGGCACGGGATCGCGACCCGCATGGTGAGCTATCACGAGCGCAACGCCGCGGGCCGCGGCCCCGAGCTCCTCGCGCACCTGCGTGCCGGCCACGACCTCGCGCTCGTCACCGACGCGGGCACCCCGCTCGTGAGCGATCCCGGCGCGGATCTCGTCGCCGCCTGGGCGGCGGAGGGCGGCCGAGCCGTGCCGATCCCGGGCGCGTCGTCGGCCCTCGCGGCCGTCTCGGTCGCCGGCGTGGCCGGGCCCCGCTGGTCCTTCGAGGGGTTCCTCCCGCGCGCCGGGCGGGAGAGGCGGGAGCGGATCGCGCGGATCGCGGCGGACCCGCGCGGGTCGGTCATCTTCGAGTCACCCCATCGCCTCGTCGCCACGCTCCGCGACCTGGCCGCGGCGTGTGGCGACGAACGTCCCGCTGCCGTGTGCCGCGAGCTGACGAAGATCCACGAGACGGTGACGAGGGGAGGCCTCGCGGGCTTGCGGGTCGCCGCGGAGTCGGGCGCGATCCCAGCGCGCGGCGAGATCGTCATCGT
>CAIYQJ010000008.1 GCA_903928275.1 uncultured Chloroflexota bacterium | reverse complement strand
GTCGCCGGTGCCGGCCACGCCTCCGGCGCCTCCGAGCACGGAGAAGACGAGCGCGTTGGTCGCGGCGAAGGCGCCGCCCGAGCCGCCCTTGCCGATGCACACGGCGCCGAACGACGAGTCCGCTCCGGCGCCGCCGGTGGCCCCCGAGGCGCCCGTGCCCCCTGAGCCGACGGTGGCGGTCACGGACGCCGCCAGCGACGCCGCAGCCACGATGTCGCGCGAGTAGCCGCCTGCGCCGCCGCCGCCGCCGATGCTGTGCGCGCCCGCCGCGTTCGTGGCCGCCCCTCCTCCCGCCCCTCCGCCGCCGACGCACTCCACGACGACGTGCGACAGGCCGGCGGGCTTGCTCCAGGCGGTGGCGCCGCTGGTGTAGACGCGGGTGATCGGGGCGACGCCGACGATGCCCTGCGACGTGGTGACGGTGCCGTCGCCGCGCAGGACCCATCCCGCCGTGGCCGACTGCATGACCGCGCCGGTCCCGCCGACGAACGGAGTGCCGCCGCCGTCCGCTGCGCCGCCGCTGTTGTAGGTCGCCAGGGTCCTCGAGGTGAGCGCGTCCGTCACCTGCAACTTGAACGATCCGGCAGACGGGGCGCTCGCGTTGGGCAGCATATAGACCCGCACGCTGTCGGGGTCGTCCACGCCGCCGACAGGGATGGTCGCCGTCGTCACGCTCAACTGGTGACGCCGCTCCATCGTGATCGACGCCCGTGGGCTGATCGTCGTCTCATGGGTGGTCCCGGTGCCGTCGTACCACGAGTACCCGACCCAATAGACCGCGCTAGCCGTCGTCCAGTCCCAACTGGAGTATTTCTGGATCGTCGTCTTGCCGCTGTCGATCTGACGCCAGTTGCCGCCGTCCCAGAACAGTCCGCACCCAGAGGTGGACCCCGAGTCGAGCCAGTCCCGGTTGGCGATCAGAGCGCCAGCAGTCGTGAACTCGTAGATTCGCGCCCATGACCATCCGGTGGTGTACCACGACAGGGAGACGACGAACCTGCCGCCAGACCCGTCGCCGTCGTCTCCGTAGGTCGCATCCTTGCTCATGATGAAGGTCGATCCGGGTGGCGCGGTCGGGGTGGACAGCGCGGTGGTCGATACCTTGGCCGGTGCGGTCGAATACTTGACGACCCTGAGCGTGAGGTCCGATGCGTACCCGATCACATACACATAGGTCCCGTCAGTCGTGACCGGGCTGTAGTAGGACGGGGCGAATACCGCCAACCCGGAGAAGTCTGCGCCGATGTTGGTAGTTCCGACCGCGCTCGCTCCGGTGGACCTAGTCCAGTTCCTCAGGTACAGGGTGGATGCGGCCGTGTCGAGGACGACGATCCACCATTGCGTGCCGATGCGGGTGATCCCGCGGATCACAGACGATGCGCCGAGGCCGCCGCCCGTCAGCGTGGTCGTCCTGTCCAGCTCGCCGCCGGACATCCAGAACTCCGCGACACGGAAGCTGCCGGACCCGTCGCTCTGGACGCAGACATATGTCTGTGTCGCACCGTCCGTGCCGCCTGCGGCGTCGTAGTACCCGCTTCTCCCAGTCGTCCAGCCGGGGGTGGACTGTAGGGTCTTGCCGTCCGGCATGGTCTGGGTCAGCACGGGCGCGGAGTTGGGGGCCACGACGCCTGACTGGAGCGTCATCGTCGCGAGTTTGCTCATCGAGTTGGCGGTGCCCTGTAGTTCCGCGTTCCCGGTGACGGTGAGCGCGGTCGCCTGCACCTGCGCGGTGAACGACACGGGCGAGCCGTCTGTTGGGATGTTCACCAGAAGGTCGCCGGATGCCGAGTACGCCCTGAACCCGTCAGCGTCGAGTTCCACCCGGCAACCGCTGCTGGCCGTTTTCAGCAGGGACACGAGGACCAGAACGGCCTCTAGCGCCTGAGCGGTAACGGCGTTGGCGTTGATCTTGTCGGCTGTGATCGCGTTGGCGGCGAGCTTCGGCGTGGTCACAGAGAGGTCCGTGATCTTGGTCCCGCTGATCGACCCGTCAGGCGCGTACGCGGCCTGCCCCGCAGCCCATGCGGAGAGCGTCACCATCGGGTCGCCGAACTCGATCGAGTAGACGGGCGTCGCCGCGGTGACGGGCCACGAGACGGTGAGGTTCGAGACCGTGAACTGCTGCGCCGACAGGCCGTACAGGGCCGAGGTGATCGTGAAGGTCATCCCCGGCCACAGCCCCTGCTGCCGGATGACGCAGGAGCCCTTGACCGACAGCCCGGAGTCGGTGAGCGAGCGCGTGACCTTGAGGCTGTTCGCGTCCCAGCCGAAGGTGGTCGCGCCGTCGGGCGCGTCGCTCAGGCCGAACGGCGCCGGGGCCGCGTAGGCGACCGCCGAGTTGGAAGCCGTGACGGTGTAGAACGCCGCGCCGCTCCCGGCCTCCTGCCCCTGCGTGACGCTGACCACCACGCCGTCCCACGCGGGCTCGAGGACGTGGACGCTGTCCCCGGACGCCGGCACCGGCGAGACCGCGGCGCCCGAGGCGTCCGGGCCCAGCGCGAAGTCGAACGTCGTCAGGCGCATCGTCATGGACCAGGCGCGGACGTGGGGCGTCTGGTCGCGGTCGGCCGTCCGGACGCTGGTGCCCGGCGTCAGCGGCGGGACAGATCCGGCGCTGGCCGGGGGGAGTGACCCGGGCCTGACGGGCGGACCGCGGAACGGGAGCGGCGGCACGGCCTAGGACTCCCTGAGCCCGACGGCCAGCCACTCCTCGGGAGTCCGCGTCCTCTTGGACGCGTTGCACGGATGGCAGGCGACGACGATGTTGGACGGGTCGTCCGTTCCGCCGCGTCTCACGGGAACGACGTGGTCGCGCGTCGTCGCCGGTGCGCCGCAGTAGGCGCATTCGCCGATCACGGGGGCCGACACGACGAACCTGTTCCCGAGCATCGCCGACTGCTGGGCGCGGCGGGTCTCGGGGTTCCTGAGCAGCGCGGACCGCCTCATCCGGTCGCGCTGCTCAGCCGTGCGGGCGCCGCGGGCGTTCGCGTTGCCGAGCGGGGCAGGCATCGCTAGAGGCCCAAGATGACGAGCTGCTGCACCTGGATCGAGTTGCCCGCGGCGCTGGCGCTGCAGGCGGCATTCAGGTTGATGTAGTTGGCGATCGAGTGGTCGACTGTCGCGACCGTGCCCGGAGTCGCGCCGCCGCCATAGGCCGGGTCGATCTTGTTGGCGGTGCCGCTCGAGATGAACAGGCCGGTTCCGATCGCGGTGGAGTTGGCGCCGGCGGCCGCGAGCGTCTTGAGGATGACGTCGCCCTCGAGCTGCCAGATCTGGTTGGTCACGCCGGACCCGGTCGTCAGCGCCGCCGTCCCCAAGACGATGGCCGCGGACGTGCTGCCCTCCG
Source organism: uncultured Chloroflexota bacterium (assembly GCA_903928275.1). Taxonomy (GTDB): domain Bacteria; phylum Chloroflexota; class Limnocylindria; order Limnocylindrales; family CSP1-4; genus CAIYQJ01. The sequence continues at coordinate 11,868 of CAIYQJ010000008.1, read as the reverse complement.
CGCCGATCCGGCAGGTGATGGTGAAGGTCGGCGTGCCGGTGGAGCTCAGGATGCCGCGGGCGATGATGTGGATCCCGCGCCCGACGCCTCCATTCGGCAGCCAGAACTCCGGCAGCAGGATCGGAGTCGCGCCCATGCCCGCCGTGTCGTTGATCTTCACCTCCGAGGTGAACGTGTTCTTCGCCGTGCCGGACGCCGGCGAGGAGTAGATCAGATCAAGGTACTGGCCTGACTGGTTGGACACGCTGTCTCCTTAGTTGACGCCCTGGAGGGCGAGGCGCTGGGCGAGGGATCGGGCGAGCTGGTCGAGGAACGGCCCGTCGCCGTACACGGGACCCGAGAAGACGATGGTCAGGCCGCCACCGCCGGCGCCCCCGATTGCGCCGCGAGCCGTCACGCGCTCGCCCGCCTGGAGCACGGCCAGCACGTCGGACCCCGGGGTGCCGGGGACGATGCCGCCGCTGTGGAGGTACGGCAGCTTGCGGATGTTGAAGCCGCCCCAGCCGTCGTAGTGGACGGGGCCGACGTCGATCGCCGGGACCCGGATCCCGTTGATGGCGCCGATGATCCCGTTGATGGCGCCGATGACGATGTTGAGCGAGCCCTTCACCACCGTGCTGATCCCGCCCATGATCCCGCCGATGACGCCGCCGACGGCCTGGAACGCCTTGGACAGCGCCGGGATGACGGTGTCCGTGATGAACGCGAACCCGGTGCCGAGCGCCGGCAGCACGTTGTCGGCGACCCACTTGAACGCCGACACGACGGGCGGCAGGACGTTCTTCACGATCCAGTCGAACTCGGCGCCGAGCTCCGGCAGGACGTTCTTGACGACCCACCCCACGGCCGACGAGATGAGCGGGATGACCTTCGACGCGATGAACGAGAACGCCTGCGCGACGCTCGGCAGCACGTCCTGCGCGATCCACTTCAGCGCCGCGGTGAGCGGCGGCAGGACGGCCTTGACGACGTTGACCACGACGGGGATGACGGTGTCCGTGATGACGCCGGCCACGGTCTGGAAGGCCGAGACCATCATGCCGATGTACTCGCCCGCGATCTCCTGCACCACCGGGATCATCGGCTGGATCGCGGCGATGATGCTGGTGAACGCGGCGCCGAGCTTGCCGAGCACCTCGCCCGCGAGCTGCTGCACGACCGGGATGAACGGCTGCACGGACTGGAGCACCTGCCCGAACCAGTCCGCCACCGTGCCGAGGCCCGCGACGAGCGACGGGATGACCGCCTCGGCCACCTGGTTGATGGTCTTGCCGAGGTTCTCCTGGATCGTCTCGACCATGATCCCGGCGCGGGCCATGCTGCCCTGCATCGTGCCGGCGTAGGTCTCGGCCTGGCCCGCCGCGGACTTCGTGATCGCGGTCAGGGCGGCCTCGGCGGTGGCCCGCTTGTCGGCGGCCTGCGCCGCCTTCAGCTGCTCCGGCGTGTACTTCTGGTGCGACGCCTTCAGCGCGTCCACGGCGCTCGTGACGGCCGTCACCTCGATGCCCTGCTTCTTGAGGGCCCCGATGTTCCCGAGCTGCGCCTTGACGACCATGTCGGTCGCCGCGCCCAGGTCGATCCCGCGGGCGCGGGCGAGGTCCTCCGCGATCGAGAGGTCGGTCCGCGCCCTGTCGGCGTCCTTCGTGACGGTGACCAGCTTGGACAGCGCCAGCGCGGACTCGTCGTCGGTGAACCCCAGCGCCTTGCCCTTCTCGATCGCCTTGTCCATCACGGCGGCCGTGCCCGTGAACCCCTTGATGTTGTTCTTGAGCGCCGTGGTGAGGCGCTCCGTGTTGACCTCGTCCTCGCGGGCGACCTCCGAGGACTCCTTCAGGAAGTCGACCGCCTTGCCGATGCCCTCGACCGCGAGGTTGGCGGCGGCCATGCCGACGCCGGCGAAGATCCCCGTGATGGCCGCGCCGCTCTTGCCGGTGTGCTGCTCGGCCTCGGTCATCGCCTTCTTGTACGAGGACGCGTCGCCGAGGATGTCGACCTTCACCTCGCGCTTGTCGGCGGGCATCAGTCAGGCTCCCATCCGGCTTCCCTGAGGGCGTCGCCGATGCCCTCGCTCGCGGCATCCACGATCACGTCGGACATGTCGGTGATCGTCGGGTAGATGTAGCGGCCGGCCTTCATGAACGGGCGCTTGACCGCGCCGGAGTCGCCCTGCCCGGCGACGTGCCCGCGGCCGACCGAGCCGCCGAAGTCGAGCCACGGGAAGTAGGGGGCCTTGGGGCCGCCCGCGACGATGCCGGCGCTCGTCTGCGTGGCGCGCGCCCTGACGGACGCGGCAGCCGATCCGCTGGAGAACGTGTTGTTCTTGCCCTTCTTGCCCGTGGACGTGGGCACCTGTCCCGCGACGGCGGACGCGACCGTGACGGCGACGTCCTTGAAGTGGATCTGGAGGTGCTTCTGCGACCCGGCCTCGGCGTCGCGCATCGCCTTCCGGAGCTCCTTCAGCCCCGTGAACCTGAGCTCGGCGATCGGCCTACCCACGCTCGGCCTCCTCGAGCGCGCGGCGGTACGCGAGGAAGGCCATCCACTCGACCACCTCGGCGTTCCCGAGCGCGCGGACCTCGGCGACGCTCTTGTGGAGCAGCTCGCCGAGGACGAAGTCGGTCACGTCTATCCCGCCTTCGACGAACGCGCGCTCGGCGCCGGTTTTGGGTCGGACGCGCCGTCGTCCCCCGTGATGCGCGAGACGACGCCGATGGCCTGCACGAGCTTCTGGACGACGATCGCGTCGGACGCGTCCCACCAGGCGGCGGCCTCCGCCTTCGCCGCGGCCAGCTGCTCCGGGCTGGCCTCGTGGTCGGGGAGCATGAACCCGTGCGTGATCAGGAACACCTCGCCCAGCCGGTAGGCGTCCGGACCCTGGGCGATGTCGCGGAACTCGAGCGCCTCCGCCCGCGTGAGCGAGCGGATGGCGAGCGTCTCCCCGGCCACCTCGACGGTGCCCCGCGCGAGCGGGGCGGACGGGAGCGGCACGGCTAGTTGGCCCCGAAGGTGACCGCGCCCGTGCCCTGGAAGGACGCGGTGAACGTCACCTTGCCGCCGACGGGGGATGACTCGGCGTAGCCCGTGAGGATCGCCGAGACGGTGCGCTTGAGCTCGGTGGACGTCGTGCCCGCGGGGTTGAAGACGACGGGCTTGGCGCCGCCGCCGATCAGCGCGGTGAGGACCGCGGCGGGGCCGGTGCTCGCGGTCGGGTCGTAGTTGCCCTTGAGGCTGAACTTGGCCGAGGCGAGGCCCTCGATGAAGGTCTTCCACGTCGCGCCGAACGTGGTCGTCTCCGCGGTGTCGACGCCGACGTCGATGCCGGCGTCGTCGCAGAACGCCGACAGGTCGACGGCGTTGACCGTCACGACGGCCTTGGCGCCGTACTTGAATCCGGTCGCTATGGCTGTACCCATCCTTCCTGGTTGTGGCGTGATCGCCGCTGGTTGAGGCGTTGCTGGCTTGCGGTTGCCAACCGGACGTTGCCCGGTGCGTAGTCGCCGTCGTTGTCGATGCGGTCCAGTGAGAAGCCCAGTCCGGGGCGGGGTCCGATGTGGTCCCGGAAGGCGTCGAAGTCGTGGATCCACTCGGCGGCCATGCGGATGCCGCGTGCCCCGTAGTTCTTCCACTCGGGGTGGCAGGATGCCTGTCTCCGATTGGCGGGGTACGTCGTCATCGGTTCCTCGCGTACGCGAGCCCGAAGGTGACGGTCGGGGCGGTTCCGCCGACCACGGTTGCGACGTAGCGGACGTATCGGCGGAGCGTCGCGCCCGACGCCGACACGAGCCGCTGGGCGGCCGGGACGTTCACCGCGGTGAACCCGCCCCCGGACACGTCGGCCCACGCGCTGTTGTCCGCCGAGTCCTGGAGCTTGACGGTCCAGGACGTCGGCGAGCCGGTGACGGCCAGGATGTGGAGGTGGGCGATCCAGCCGGCGGTCGTGGCAGCGGCATCGTCGCGCGTCGCGCCGGTGGTGGTGCCCGTGTCCGTCGCGACCGGGTGCAGCGCCCAGCCGAAGCCCACGGCCGCGTCGCCCTGGAAGGCCGCGTTGACGAGCACGAGGCCGCCGATCGGGCTGGACTCGCCGACGCCCACCTCGTGGACCGCGACCAGGCGGGCGAAGTCGCCGACCGCCGCCAGTCCGGACGGGCCGTAGGTGAGCACGGAACCGCCGTCCATGGCGTTGGCGAACAGGGCGGCGTCGTTCACCTTGTCGTAGAAGCCCTTGAGGCTGGCCTTCGCGGTCGCCACGCCCTCGATGAACGCCTTCCACGCGGCCCCGAACGTGGTGCTCTCCGCGGTGTCGACCGAGATGTCGAGGCCCGCGTCGTTGAAGAACTGCGAGGCGTCGACGAGGTCGAGCCAGACCGCGCAGCCGGCGCCGTACTTGGGTGCCATCAGGTCACGTCCTCACAATCCGGCCGCCGAGCAAGCGCCGGCGATTCCGTCCATCACGGCCGACAGGTCCAGGGCGCCGCTCGTCGCGACGTTGACGTCGAAGCGGACGGCGAGGTAGTCGACCCCGCCGACCCTGAGCGGGTCGATGCTCGCCTTTCCGCAGTGCGTCGCCCCCCAGGCGGCCTCCATCGACAGGGTGTTGGCGATCGTCGTGCCGGACCCCAGCACGGCCGACACGGCGTCGCGGGCCGTCGCGAGCACGCCCTGGTCGGCGACCGCGAACCACACGGGGATCACCACGCTGTCGCTCCCGCGGCCGAACGTCGACGCGAGCTCGATCTCGACGGGGTACCCGACCACGATCGCCGGCGCCGTGATGCCGGGCGGCGGGTACGCGTACACGGTGCTCATCAGCGGGCCACCACGTCGCGGTACGCGGCGCGCAGCTCGGCCAGCTCGGTCGGCGCGAGGTCGCGCAGGATCTTCTGGCCCCCGTCGGCGCCGATGATCGTGTAGTCCGCGCCGCCCGACGTCTTCGCCCGCCAGGCGCGCACGACGGCCGTGGCGGCGATCTGGGCGACCCGGGGCGGGGTGGCCGCCCATCCCCAGGCCCCCGTGATCTTGACGGTCCGGTGGCCGGGGTAGAAGAAGGCGTTGGCGAGGTACCCGAGCTCCACAGCCGTCGCGGGCCAGTCGTCGTCGACCCGGTCCTGGACGGCGGGCTGCAGGTAGACGCCGGCAGTGATCGCGGTGTAGGCGCCGCTGCCGTCGTCGGGCTGGTCCTGCCACGCCGTGCCGATGAAGGAGACGCTCTGCAGCCCCATCGGCACCCTGAGCCTCTGCGCGTCGCCCGCGGGATCCACGTCGAAGTAGAGCGAGGTCGACCCGCGCGGGGCGAGCCAGCGGCCCGTCAGCGTCTCGACCGCGCTCGACACCGCCGCGATGACCGGCGTCAGGAAGGCGTCCTCGGACGTCGTCGTGATGCCGGCCTGCGCCTTGACGGACGCGAGCGTGGTGAGGTCGCCGGTGGCCATCGCCTACCGCGCCTTGCGGGTCCGCGCCCGCGCCTCGGGCGCCTGCGCAACCGCGGTCTCCGGGGCCTCGGTGACGGCCTCCTCGGGCGCCTCCGCGACGGCGGTCTCCTCGATCACGCCCGCCTCGGCCCACGCGGCGAGCACAGCGTCGGGTACGGCGCCGTGGTGGACGGCGGTGCCGGCCCTGAACGTCCCGAACGTCGACGCGAGGTCGGACTTCGCAATGTACGGCATGGTCTCAGCTCCCTGACTGGTAGAGGTCGGATGTCAGCGTCACGTTCGTGTTCGCGGACGCGACGGTCTTGATGAACCGCCAGGGGATGAGCTCCTGGAGGATGTACGTGGTCGTGACGGCCGTCGTGATCGTCAGCGCGGTGAGGACGAACGTCCGCGGCGTGGCGACCAGCGCGTACGGGACGTTGAACCACGCCACGCCGTCCACGCTGCCCTGGATGTTCAGGGTGACGGTCGGCGTGGCGCCGATGGCCGACGTGATGACGACCGCGCCCCCGCCGGTCAGCCCGCCGCGGTCAGCCGTGTTGGTCGAGTCGCCGTTGCCCGCCTGCGCGGTGGCGAGATTGACGCCGGCCATCGCGGGCGAGAGCCGGGCCCTGGTGGAGTCGGCGCTTCCGACCGTGAGGATGGCCATTGGTCAGGTCTCCTGTCTGGTGTGCGCCCGGGGCCGGGAGGGGGTCCGGCCCCGGGCGCGGTCCGGGCTACGCGGTGCCGTCGGCCGGGCTGACCAGCGTCTTGCGGCCGAGCACGGTGGTCGCGTCGTCCGTCTTGGGCTGGACGCGTGCGCCGTACTGCTCGGCGATCACGCTGTCGATCACGGTGTTGCCGGTTGCCCGGTTGACGATGCACTTCACAAAGCGGTGGGTCGGCCGGTAGATGTCGAGGACCCACACCTTGTTGTCGTCGGTCGTCGGGGTGAACGCCGTCCCGAGCGAGCCGGCGATGTCGTTGTAGCTGCCGCCGACCGTGTCGCAGTCGGACGCCTTGACGGCGCCGACCGAGCTGGCCGAGCCGACCCCCAGCGAGACGATGAACCGGACGCCGTCGAAGTTGGCCATGTCGACGGCCGAGCTCGTCTGGACGGTGGTGCCCGCGGCCACGGCGTTGAGGACGCGGGTGATCTTGGTCGAGTTGCTGATCTGCGCCATTTCTTGCTACTCCCTGTGTTTCAGCGGTTGGCCCTATCCCCTCGCGGGGAAGTGGCGGGCGGCGGCGGGTGGGCCGCCGCCCGGGCTTGGGTTTAGGCCATCTTCACGCGGGCGAACGCCTCGGCGAGGACCGGCATGCCGTCGACCTCCATCCGGCCGATGAAGCCGGTCTGGTTCGTCGCGGCGTAGAGCTCGACGAGCCGCTGGACCGTCATGTCCAGGGCGTCGGCGATCCAGTAGTAGCTGAAGTCGCCGAGGATGCCCGTGTAGAGGCCGGTCGTGAACGTGTTCGGCACGTACTCCGACATGAAGAACGGCAGGTCGAGGATGGTGTCCGGCTGGCCCTGGGTCAGGCTGGCCTGGCCGATGCCGCCGGGGGCCCAGATGTACTGGCCGTTGGAGTCCTTGAGCTTGCGCACCTGCTTGACGGCGTCCCGGTGGAACGCCCAGGCCGCCTTGTCCCAGTACTGGACCTTGAGCGAGTACTTCACGTTGACGAGGTCGTCGCCGGCGATGACCGTCTGGCTGGCGCAGGCCACGTCGCGGCCGGTGTCGATGCCGTCTGCCGAGGCCGTGAAGACGCCGAGCGGCTGGAGCGCGCCGGTGCCGATGAGGAAGCCCTTCTCCTGGGCGACGCCGAACTTGTAGGACAGGCGGTCGTTGACCAGGCCGTCGATGCCGGCCCCCGAGTCGGCGTTGTCGTCCGAGTCGACCGTGACCATTCGGCCCGACGCGCGGATCAGCTTGTTGGACACCTTGAGGAGCTTGGCCAGCGGCTGCGGGCGGAACTCGCGCTTGCCGAAGGCGAGCGAGGAGTCCTCGCCGCCGATGGCGAGCTCCGTGGTCCAGTCGGCGTCCGCGATGTCGGTCGCGAGCGTCGGCACGCCGAGCGAGGCGGCGTCCGGGACCCGGACCTTCGTCGCGCGCTGGCGGATGAACAGCATGTTGTCGGCGAACTTGATCAGGTTGTCGACGAACGTCTGCGGCGCCACGGCGAAGCCGCCGGACGCGTCAGAGTCCATCTGCAGGGCGCGCGAGGCGACGCCCGTGGCGAGGTAGCTCCGGAAGGCCGCGGAGTACTCCTTGGTCCGGCGCTGGGCGGCGCGGGCCTGCTCCGGGGTGGCGTCCGCGCCGATCGGATCCGGATCCTGGCGGATCGGCTCGTTGATCGGCGAGCGGAGCTCGGCCGCGGCAGCGAGCGAGCGCTCCTCGGCCTTGATCGACGCGCTGGCCCGGTCGTACTCGTCCATGTGGGCGTCGTACCGGGACTGGGCATCGGCCTCGAGGGGCTTCGTCGGGTCGGCGACGCCGTCGAGGATCGACCGGGCGGCGGTGTAGGCCGCGGCGCGGCCCTCCATGAGCTTGCGGATGCGTTCGGACTGCACGGTGTGTCTCCAGTCGTATCGGGTGTCAGATGGACGTGGCGGCCTCGCGGGCCTTGTGCTCCAGGAGCCGGAGCAGGTGGGCGACCGGCGGTCCGCCGGGCCCGGCCTGGGGCTCGGGCGCGTGGTCGGCCGAGGCCGCCGGCGCGTCCGGGAGGTAGGTCCGCAGCGCGGAGATCGACCCGTTGAGCAGGTCGATGTCGGCGTCGGTGGGTTGGATCCCGCGCTCGAGGCGGGTGATCGTGGCGGTGAGGGTGCGAAGGTCGAGGCCGGCCAGGCCCTCGAGGAAGCCGATCGCGTCGCGCACGGCGGCGTCGGTCTGGGTGTAGGCCGGGAACGTGACGATCGAGGCGTCGTACATCTGGAACTCGAGGAGGTCGCGCTCCCACAGCCCGTCCTTGACGAGCGTCTGGGGCGGCTCGCGCCACTCGTCGCGGACCGTCCTGAAGGCGAACGACATCTGCGTCAGGTCGCCGCGCTGCATCGGCACGATGACGAGGTCGCGGATCGTGTCGGTCTCGGGCGGCCGGCAGTCCATCTTCATCCCGGACGCGGTGTCGGCGAAGTCGACGGTGCCCGCCTTGTTGCGCCCCAGGATGAAGTTGACGTCGTGGTTGAACAGGACGCGGATGTCGCTCTCGCCGATCGTCTTGGTCGCGGCTCCGTGGATGACGCGCTCCCGGAACCCGCCGAGGTCCTCGCTCCAGCGGTTGTAGACCACGGGGTGGCCGATGATCCGGAGCGGCTGGCCGTCCGCGGCTGCCCGCACCTCGAGGTCGGCCTGGACGATGCGCTCCTCGCGGAGCCTGACTCGCGGCTTCATGGCGTCGCCTCCGTGGTCTCTGGGGTGGTGGATCCGGGCACGAGGCCCGTGTGGGCGAGGTCGCCGAGGCCCAGCAGCTCGTTGACGCCGGACGCCACGTAGCCCGCCTTCAGCAGGTCCAGGGCGGCCTTGGCCTTCTGCGGCATCGTCATGCCGCGCTCGTCGAACGCGGAGGCGGGCAGGGTGTTGACCTGGTACCAGAGCTCGTCGGCGCCGGGCGCCGCGGAGCGCGGGAAGTTCTCGCGGTCGGCGATCTGGTTCGACGTGATCGCGCCCGCGTTCCGGAGCAGGCCGTAGAACTCGCCGCGGGACTTGGCGTCGCCGGCCATGGCGGCCGCGAGGTTCGTCTCGGCGTAGTACGGCGGCGTGACGATCCGCGACACTGCCAGCTGCCCGTCCCACCGGTTCGTCCAGGCGCGCAGCGTCCACTTGGAGTAGCTGATGTCGTCCTGCTCGACGTTGGCGTAGGTCCCGTGGGCGAGGTCCATGACCTTCGACGGGGGCATCCGGAACCACGCCTGGATGTCCTCGCGCTGGAACTGGCGCGTCTGCAGGAACTGGGCGTCCTCGGGCGGGACGCCGATCGTCCCGACGTCGATGCCCTCCTCGAGGATCGCGATCCGCTGGGCGTTCTCGAGCCCCCGGTGCTCCGAGTCCCACGACTCCTTGAGGTTCTTCCGGGCGTTGTCGGAGAGCGCCTTGTCCGACTTCAGGTACAGGCCGGGGCGCGCGTCGTTGCCGAAGAATCGGCCGCCGAACTCCTGCGCCGCGGCGGCCAGCCCGAAGGACTCGCGGGCGAGGGAGAGGATCGAGTAGCCCCGGATCCCGTCCGGGCTGAAGCCGTGGAGCGGCAGGACGTCGCGGGCGATCAGGATCTTGACCTGGCCGTCAGGCAGCCCGACGCGGTAGGCCACCTCGCCGTCGGCGAGCCCCGCGATGTCGACGCGGTTGCGGCCGTTGCGGACGCGCTCGACCCGGGCGGGGTTCAGCGGCCACAGGGCGATCGGCCGGAGCAGCCCGTCCCACTGGATCTCCGCGTAGCCCGTGCCGCGCAGCGCCGCGTGCCCGGTGAGCGCCTCCTTGAAGGCCATCGAGGACATCTCGCCGTTGGCCATGCCGTTGAACATCGGCCAGGCCGGGTGCTCGAGCGCCTGTCGGCGGCCGTCCGGCGACTTCTCGAAGATGTGCGTCGGCAGGCCGCCCACATCCTCGCCGAGGTTGCGGCACGAGGCGTAGACGGTCGCGATCCCCATCGCCACCTCGGCGGTGACGTTGACGCCCGACGAGGCCTCGTTCCGGGCGCCGAACAGCGACTGGACCCAGTACGCGGGGTTGCGCGGGTCGGTGGTGACGAAGCGGGCGTACCGGAGCTCGCGGGCTGCCGTGGCGAACCGCCCCATCAGGGGGCCCTCCGCTTGCCTGCCGTCGCCGAGGCGAGAAGGAAGACGCCGACCACGGCCCACGCGAGGGCGGGCGAGGCGAACCCGGCCGCCACGGCGAGGCATGCGACGCCGGCCACCGCCAGCACGTCGTCGGCGGTCCGCTGGACCAGGCGCCGGACACCTGTCGCGGCATTCCGCGCGGAGCGGCCGAGGCGGGCGCGGATCCTAGACATGGTCGATGCCCCTGGTCTCGTACACGGAGACCTCCACGACGGGCGGGGGCGTCATCGCCAGCAGCAGCGCCACCACGAGCTCCGAGCCGATCAGGCCGTCCTCGCGTACCTGACGCCGGTAGCCCTGGAGGGCCTTGGACATCGCGTCCTGCTCGGGGAGCCCGGGCGCGAAGCGGAACCGGTCCTCCTCGACGGCGACGAGGAGGAGGTCCACGAGCGCCTGGCGGTCCCGGCCGTGGCCCTCGTAGAGCGTCCATCGCGCCAGCGCGTCCTGGTCGTCAGTGCGCGGGCGGACGACGGCCCACAGCGCCGTCCCGAGGCCCTCCGAGTCGATGACGACGCGGGTGTCCGCGTCCAGCGCGTGGACGGCGGCCGCCGCGGCCTTCAGGTCGAACGGGATCCGCTCGATGGCGGTGCAGCGCAGGGCCTCGCCGTCCCGGCCGACGGTGACGACGGCGGATCCCCGGTCCGCGACCACCACGCCGGCGGTGATCACGCCGCCACCATCGGCGACGCGGACTCGACCAGCGCGGCGATGCGGTCGGCCGTGAACAGCGTCGCGCCGGTCCGGCCGAACTGGCACTCGTACTCGGTGGCGAAGGCGTCCGGCGTCATCGCGCGGCGCTCGTCGGCGAGGAACGCGGCCGAGATGGTGGGCACCTCGTCGCTGCGCACGTTGAAGCGCGCCCACTCCGGCGCGGATCCGGTGGCGATCTCCCAGAAGTCGCCGGCCTCCTGCGCCGGCGTGGACTGCACCACCATCTGGCCGCCTGTCGCCACCAGCGCGCGGGCCGCCGTGAACGTGTCGGGGTCGATGTAGGCCGCCTCGTCCAGGATGAGCAGGCGGGCGGTGTAGCCGCGCACGCTGCGCGCGGTGCCCGGCAGGGACACGATCCGCGAGCCGTTCGCGAGGCGGAGCGTCGAGCTGGAGTCCTGCACGAGGTCGTCGCCGAGCTGCCGGAGGCACATCCGGGCGCGCCCGGTGATCTCCGAGGACTGCTTGAGGCTCGGGGACACGCAGACGACGGTGGAGTCGGGCCAGTAGCGGGCGGTGTGGACGGCCTTGAGGGACGCCGCGGTGGATGCGCCCGTCTGGCGGCCCTTGAGCACGACGGTCGGGCGCGTCTCGCGCAGGTACCCGCGCTGCCAGTCGAGCGGCGGCCTGCCGTACGCCTGGGCGAACAGCACGGCCGGGTCGAGCGCGGCGGCGAGGTCGGCTGCCACGCTCATCGGGCCAGGTATGCGAGCAGGCGGGGGATGTTGGCGTCGCCGAGCTTGCCGAGCGCCGTGTTGCACCGGCCGCAGAGCATCCCGCGGACGCAGGACCGGCAGCCGGACGCGCCCGGGCAGTGGCGGTGGTCGTGGTCGACCTCGAGCGGGAACCCGGTCGTGCCGCAGACGGCGCACGCGCCGCCCTGGAGCGCCGAGAGGGCGTCGCGCTCGTCGGCGGTGAGCC
>CAIYQJ010000007.1 GCA_903928275.1 uncultured Chloroflexota bacterium | reverse complement strand
GCGAGGATCGCCTTGACCTGCGGGTGGTGGAGCTCGTTGGGGGAGGTGACGTGGACGACCTGCACGGCATCGTCGGCGAGGAGCTCGGCGAGGTCCGTGTAGGCCCTGGACAGGCCGAGCGCCGCGGCCCGCTGCGACCCGAGCTCGGGCGAGGACTCGAGGAGCCCGATGACGCGGACGCCGATCCGGCGGAGCGCCTCGACGTGCACGGTCCCGATGAACCCGCTGCCGATGACGGCGGTGCCGATCTCGTTACGTCGCGCCATGGGCGGGGGCATCCTCCGGTCCGGGTCATGTGGGCAGTGCACCGCTCATCCTACTTCGGCGCGTCAAGGACAAAAGTCCCCCCGCGACAGGCCATCGGGCGTGTAGGATGGGCCGGTGAGCGTGATCTCGACCCCTGCGAGCGACCAGGATCGCCGTGCCCGGGCCGCTGCGCTGGTCCCGCGTCCCCCGGATCCCGGCTCGATCGCCGACGAGACGCTCGCCTCCCTGATCGCGATCCTCGACGAGATCCGCCTCGGGCAGTGCCGGTCGCGCGGCGAGCTCGTCGCGAGGACGGGCCTCTCGCGCAGCATCGTCGCGCGGCGGGTCGGCGAGCTCGTGGACCACGGCCTCGTGGTCGAGGGTGACCCGGGACCCAGCACGGGCGGGCGGCCGCCGCGCCAGCTCACGTTCCGGGGCGATGCGGGTCACATCCTCGTCGCGGACCTCGGCGCGACGAGCATCGACGTGGCGATGACCACCCTCGACGGCCGGATCCTCGCCCACCGTGACGAGCCGGCCGACATCGCCGAAGGTCCCGACGCGACGCTCGCACGCGTGGACGAGCTGTTCGATGAGCTGCGTGCCACGTACGGCACGCCGCCCGGCCGACTGTGGGGGGTGGGCATCGGCGTGCCGGGTCCCGTGGAGTTCAGCAGTGGTCGCCCCATCTCGCCGCCGATCATGCCCGGCTGGGACCTCTACCCGGTCAGGAGGAGGTTCGCGGACCGATACGGCGCGCCGGTCTGGGTGGACAACGACGTCAACGTGCTCGCGCTCGGCGAGTGGCGCTCCGGCGTGGCGGCCGGCCACGACAACGTGGTCGTCGTCAAGATCGGGACCGGGATCGGCGCCGGGATCATCTCCGGCGGCCGGATCCACCGGGGTGCGCAGGGCTCGGCCGGCGACGTCGGCCACATCCAGGTCTCCGACGACCGGTCCGTCGTGTGCCGCTGCGGCAAGACGGGCTGCCTGGAGGCGCTCGCCGCCGGCGAGGCGATCGCGCGCGACGGCGAGGCAGCGGCGCTCCAGGGGCGCAGCCCGCGCCTGCGGGAGGCCTTCGACCGCCTCGGTGCCGTCACGGCCGAGGACGTGGCACGCGCCGCATCGGTCGGGGACCCTGCCTCGTTGGAGCTGCTCCAGGCCGCGGGGCGGCGCGTGGGGATCATGCTCGCGAGCATCGTGAACTTCTTCAACCCGTCGCTCATCGTCCTCGGCGGAGGCGTCGCCCAGGGTGGAGACGCCCTCGTCGAGTCCCTGTGCGAGGTCGTCTACCGCCGCTCCCTGCCTCTCGCGACCCACGACCTCGAGATCCGGCGATCGTCGCTGGGCAGTCTCGCCGGGGTCATCGGCGGCGCCGCGATGGTCGTGGACCTGCTGTTCAGCCGGGCGTCGATGGCCCGCTGGGTGGAGGCCGGCGAGCCGTCCGGGATGCCGGACGTGGTCCTCGGCGGCGCCCGGTAGGGGCGGTGCGCGGGATCGCCCGCCCGCCGCGGGACGAGGAGGCCGGCGCCCGTCGGGGCGTCACGCCGCGGCGACGATCCTGTCGATGAAGTCGCCGCTCGCGGGGTCCTTGAGGATCAGCCTCACGCGACCGTCGGGCAGGACCTCGCGCTTGATGACGACGAGACCCTCGTGCATGAGCGGCTGCGACCCGGAGCCGATGCGCGGGGTGGTGCCGCCGCGCCACTCGATGGCCACCGCCTCCCACCGCCCGCTCTTCGCCGACCGGTAGCAGGCGTCCATGACGGAGTTCACCACGTACCCGTCGTAGAACGTCTCCCGGGGCGCGGTGCCGCCGTCGATCGCATCGAACATGTCGGTGAACATGTCCACGTAGCCGAGCTCGGATACCTCGTCGCCGACGGGGAACAGCCAACCTGCGGCCGTCTCGGCCTTCTCGGCGACGTATCCGCCGCTGCCGCCCGCCGTGAACATCTCGTAGCCGGTGCGCAGGAAGTGGTTCAGCCAGATCGTGCCGGTCGTGCCGGCGATCTCGTCGCGCAGGTCCATGCCGCCGCGGAACGTCCAGCTCACCTCGAACTGGCCGATCGCGCCGGATTCGAACCGGATGAGCGCGATCGCATTGTCCTCGTCGTCGATGGGATGGACGAGCGTGTCCGTGTGGCACAGCACCTCGACCGGCCGGTTCCCCTTGCCGACGAAGTTGCGGACGATCTCGATGCAGTGGCAGCCGAGGTCGATGATCGCGCCGCCGCCGGTGAGCCGACCGTCCCAGAACCACGCGCTGTGCGGCCCGGGATGCGCCTCTCGCGCGCGCACCCACGTCACGTCGCCCAGGGCGCCGTCCTGCACGGACCGGATCGCCTTGAGCGTCTTGGGCGTGTAGCAGAGGTCCTCCAGGTAGCCGCCGAAGACGCCCGCCTTCTCCACCGCCTCGAGCATCCGGCGCGCCTCGTCGGCCGTGCGGCCGAGCGGCTTCGTGCACAGGACGGCCTTGCCCGCGGCCGCGACGGCTGTCACGGCCTCCTCGTGGAGGTGGTTCGGCAGCGCGACGACGACCACGTCGGTCTCGGGGTGGCGGATGGCGGCATCCATGTCGGTCATGGCCTCCGGGATGCCCCATCGCTCGCAGAAGGTCGCGCCGCGGTCCTCGCTGCGCGAGTACGCGACGCGCACGCGGTCACGGCCCCGCTGGCCGTGGAGCGTCATCGTGTAGAAGTCCCCGATGAGACCGGTGCCGAGCATCGTGATCGCGTGGGCCTGCATGTGCGCTCTCCCCGACTTCCTGGCTGACGGGCATTCTAGGTTCGCCGGGGCGCCCGGCGCGCGTCGAGACTGACCCCGGCGCCGTCACCAGGCGGTCATGCCGCCGTCGACGGCGAACGTGGCGCCGTGGACGAATGACGCTGCGTCCGACGCGAGGAAGGCGATGACCGCGGCGATCTCCTCGGCGGTCCCCAGGCGGCCGATCGTCTGCCGGGCCTCCATCTGGCCCCGGAGCTCCGCGGCGTTCGGCGCCCCGGCGAGGATCGCCCCGATCCACGGCGTGTCGGTCGTTCCGGGCGCGACGCAGTTCGCCCGGATGCCCCGCGCCCCGAAGTCGACGGCGATCGAGCGCGTGAGCGCGATGACGGCCGCCTTCGTCGCCGCGTAGACCGCGCGGTCGCGCGCCGCCTTGAGCGCGAGCGACGACGCGACATTGACGATCGTGCCGCCGCCCGCGGCCACCATGTGGGGGATCACCGCGCGGCACGTGACGAACGTGGCGCGGACGTTGACGTCGAACATCCGCTGGTACTGCTCGTCCGCCGTGTCGACGAGGTTCGCCCGCAGCCCCACGCCGGCGTCGTTCACGAGCACGTGGACGCGGCCGAGGTGCGCGATGGCGCGGGCCGTCGCGTCCTCCGCCCGGGCGAGATCGGCGAGGTCCGCGGCGATGCCGACGAACAGTCCGGGCGATGCCGCCTCGAGCGCGGCGAGACTGGCCGTGTCGCGACCGATGCCCACGACGCGCGCACCGTCCGCCAGGAACGCGGCGACCGCGGCCTTCCCGATCCCGGAGGTCGCTCCCGTGACGATCGCGCCCCTGCCCGCAAGGTTCCCTGCCACCGATGACCTCCTCGTCACGTTCGACGTAGTCCCGTCGCCTGCTCCAACGGTAAGCCCGAGCCGGGGCGCGGCCCCGTCCGCATCGATCGCCGGCCCGGCTGCCGAGAGCCACGGTGCATGAGCTTCACCGCGAGACTCTCGCGCCGCCGCCCCGCATCACGTGCTCGACCTCGGCGAGCGAGGCCATCGACGTGTCGCCGGGTGTGGTCATGGCGAGCGCGCCGTGCGCGGCGCCGTACTCCACCGCGGCCTGCGCCCCGAGGCCGGCGAGGAAGCCGTAGATGAGCCCGGACGCGAAGGCGTCTCCGCCGCCGACCCGGTCGAGGATCTCGAGGTCTGCTCGGCGCGGCGCCTCGTACAGCTCGCCATCGGCCCAGCAGACGGCGCCCCAGTCGTTGCGCGTGGCGGTCTTCGCGTCTCGCAGCGTCGTCGCGACGACGCGGAGGTTCGGGAACGTGGCCGCGACCCGTTCGTTCATCCGCCCGAAGCCCATCGCATCGAGTGCCGGGGCGCCGACGTCGAGTCCCTCGATGTCGAAACCGAGTGCCGCGGCGAAGTCCTCCTCGTTCCCGAGCAGCACGTCAGCAAGGGCCACGAGGTCGCGATTGACCTCGCGGGCGCGCGCCTCCCCGCCGATCGACCGCCAGAGCGACGGCCGGTAGTTGAGGTCGTACGAGATCACCGTTCCGTGTGCGCGCGCGACCTCCATCGCTTCGCGAGCGACCGCGGCCGTCGTCTCCGACAGGCCCGCGAAGATGCCGCCCGTGTGGAACCAGCGCGATCCGTCGCCCCCGAAGATCGCCTCCCAGTCGACCTCCCCGGCCTTCATCTGGGAGGCTGCGGTGCGCCCGCGGTCCGACACGCCGAGCGCAGCGCGGACGCCGAAGCCGCGCTCGGTGAAGTTCAGGCCGTTGCGCACCGACCGGCCGACTCCGTCGAACGGCACCCACCGCACGTGGGACTGGTCCACGCCGCCCTGGCGGATGAGGTCCTCGACCAGGCGTCCGACCGGGTTGTCGGCGAACGCGCTGACGAGCGCCGTCCGCATCCCGAAACAGCGTGCCAGGCCGCGAGCGACGTTGTACTCGCCCCCGCCTTCCCAGGCCGCGAAGTGGCGGGCCGTCGCGATGCGGCCCTCGCCGGGGTCGAGTCGCAGCATGACCTCGCCGAGCGCGACGAGATCCCACCTGGACGACTCTCGAGAGCGGATGTCGATCGGTGCCACCGGCAGCTCCTCCGCGCGTTCAGGCCCCATCGTTCATGCCGTGGCGGAGCGCGGACCGCTCCTTGCCTGCGCGACGAGCGCCACCGCCTGCGCGGTCCTGCGCCGGATCGCATCGAAGTCGCGAGCGGCGATGAGCTCCTTCGGCGCCATCCACGATCCACCGCACGCGATGACCCCCGGCTGCGTGAGGTAGGCGACGAGGTTGGCCGCGTCGATCCCGCCCGTGGGCACGAAGAGGACGCTCGGGTACGGCGCGCGGATCGCG
>CAIYQJ010000006.1 GCA_903928275.1 uncultured Chloroflexota bacterium | reverse complement strand
TCGATCCAGACGATCGACCCGTCGGGGCGGACGTAGCGCTTCTCCATCTGGAAGCCCGGGATCTCGCCGGCGTTGAGCCGGGCCATGTTGGCGAGGTCCGGCGCGATGTCGTCCGGGTGCGTGATCGACATCCAGTCGATCGTCGCCATCGCCTCGCGGGTCCGGCCGGCGATCTCGGCGAAGCGCGCGTTGACCTCGTAGATCCGTCCGGTGAGCGAGTCGATGAGCGCCACGCCGAGGGGCGCCTCCTCGAACATCGCCCGGAAGCGCTCCTCGCTCGCGCGCAGCGCCTCCTCGGCCAGCTTGCGCGCGGTGATGTCGACGAAAGTCCCGATCATCCTGAGCGGGCGTCCGTCACGGTCCCATCGGGCGATCTTCGCCCGGCCAAGCGTCCAGACCCAGTGGCCATCCCTGTGGCGGATACGCGCCTCGCACTCGTACATGGGCAGCTGCCCCGCGAGGTGCTTCTCGAAGAGATCGAGGACGCGCGGCAGGTCGTCCGGATGGCAGAGCTCCGTCCAGGTGTCCCTCGTGGTCGGCAGGAGCTCGGCGAGCGTGTAGCCGACCATCGCGGCCCATCGGTCGTTGAGCACAGCCTCCCCGGTCACGAGATCGAGGTCCACCAGCCCGGCTCCGGAGCCCTCGATCGCGGCGGCCAGTCGCTCCCCGCTCACGGCCAGCTCCGCGGTGCGCGCGAGGACCCGCTCTTCGAGTGCCTGGTTGAGGCGGAACACCTCGTCCGCGGCCGCGACCTGCGCGTCGACGTTTGAGAAGGTCACCCACGTGGTGGGCGCACCTCCGTCGGCGACACGCCTCGGGCGGCTCTCGAGACGCGCCCAGAAGAAGCCGGCCACAGTCCCGACTCCCTCGTCTGCCACCGCGGCCCCACTCCGGCGCGCCGATCCGGCGCCAGCACGCCTCAGCCGCAGCTCGCAGGTCTGCGGCTCGCCGGTCGCTTCGAGCAGCCTGCGGTGGCGACGGTAGGCCTTCGCGTCCGACGCGACGACGAAGGCGCCGAACGGATGCCCGATGAGCTGTCGTCGCCGCTCGACCCCCAGCAGCTGCGCGGCCGTGAAGTTCGCGTCGTCGACGATGCCCCTGCCGTCGAGGGTGAGGTAGCCCACCGGTGCCCGGTCGAAGAGCTCGAAGTACTTCTCGCGCTGCTCGTCGAGCTCGTGCTCGGCGCGGAGCAGCTCCTGGTCCTGGGCGAGGGGCCCTGCCCCCGGTGCGCGCGGCTCCTGGGCGCCATCCGGCGCGGCTCTCTCCGTGCGGGGTCGCCAGGCGTCGATCATGAGGCGCTGCGGGCGATGGCGGAGGCCGGGACCCGCGCGGGGAGGGCGCGGGGCAGGGACCCGGGCGGGCGCGGGGGCGCCGCGCTCCGCCGCGGACGCATCCGGCCCCTCGCCAGTGAGGGGCCGCTCGAAGCCGTCGAGCTCCTTCATCCCAGGTAGCACCTTCAGCGGAAACCCGGACCGGACCGGATCCGCCCGGGACGATGCGAGTGTCGCACCCGGTGGCGCGGCGGTCCATCCCTCATCTCGCCACCATCCCCCTCCGCCACGAGCCCGCGCGTCTCGTCGGGGTGATCGCTGGCTGCCATTGCGTCGGCTGCCGGGAGACGCCGCGGCGCCTACCGGCCCAGGCCAAGGCTCATGGCGGCGAGCAGCAGCTGGGTGCGGCTCGTGACGCCGAGCTTGGCCATGCTGCGCTGGATGTGCTTCTTCACCGTCACTTCCGCGAGGAAGAGCTCGCCGCAGATCATGCGGTTGTCGTGTCCCTGGGCGACGAGCCGGAGCACGTCGCGTTCGCGCTCGGTGAGCTCGATGTCGGCAGCGCCGCGCGCGGCGCGGTGGTGCGGAGCGTGCGGGTCCGCCTCGCCGCCGACCGGGAACGCGATGATGGAGGCCGGGCGCAGGTCGGTCACGATAGTGCCCATCTCGACGAGTGCCTGCCGCAGGGCGAGCGCGCAACGCACCGCCGCGACGCGGGGATGCGGGGAGAGACGCGTCACTTCGTCGAGGATGTCGAGCTGCCGCTCGATCGCCCAGACGAGGGACGGCTCGATCCCGCGGTAGCTCTGCTCGCCGACCCACTCCTGGACATCCGCGGGGGCCCGACCCGCCCCGGGCGTGCGACCCGCAGTCTTCGCCGGGCGCGACGCCGACGGTTCGCCGTCGGGACGCTGCCGCACGACGCGTCCGACCGCCGTGGCCATCCGCTCACCCGGGACGCGGACCACGTTCCACTCGACCGAGCTGTAGCTGCCGTCCCGGCACCGCATCCGGTGGGTGAGCGTGTAGCCGGATGCGCCGTCCCGCAGCCGTGCGAGCGCGGCGACGGCCGCGGGCTGATCCTCGGCGCAGATGAAATCGATGAAGGGTCGCGCCAGCAGCTCGTCGTGCGAGTACCCGAGCGCGCGCTCGCACGCAGGGTTGGCGCGGACGAGATACCCGTTGTCGCCGGCGACGGCGAGGAGGTCGGGCGAGACCGCGAACAGCTGCTCGATCTCGTCCTCGGCACGCCGATGCTCCGACTCGGGCTCGAGCGTGAGCAGGTGGCGGCCGGTCAGGACGTTCGCCCGTGCCATCATCGTCACGGGCCGCTCCGAGCCGTCCGGCTGGAGGATCACGAGCTCGTGCGCCCGGGATTCGACGCCCAGGCAGCTGGGCCAGGCGGCGCGCATCCGGGCTCGCGAGGCGGGCGGGATGCAGTCGTCGATCCGGTGGCCGATGAGCGCGTCGCGGTCGCGTCCGAGGGTCGTGCAGGCCGCATCGCTGACCGCGAGGAACCGCCGGTCGTCGTCGATCACCGCGACAGCCGCGAGCGACAGCGCGAACGCGGCCTGGAAGAGATCCCGATTGTCCGCGTCGACGCCGGCACTGGCATCGATGGAACTGATCACACGTGGCCTCCGGCCGAATCTGTTCTCTTGTAGGCGGTCGACCAGCGAGTCGACGGATGGCGGACGATCGCCAACCGCGGCGACACCGGATGCGTGCCCTGGACGACCGCCCGGGACCCCCGCGGGGACCCTCGGGCTCGGCCTCGGCGCGACGTCCGACTCGCGCGTCGAGGCCTCGTGGAATACCGATCGACGCTTGTGCGGCCCCGCGGACCGCCGCTCGACACCCGCGCCCATCGCGCGGAGCCAGTACCAAAGATGAGACGGAGCAGGACCGGGGTCAATCGTGCAGATGCATGATTTCGTCCGGCCATTCCAGGTCCAAGGTCCCTCATGCAGATGCATGGGGCCGCGGCGTCGAATGGCGGTCGTGGCGGGTCGGCCCTCCCCGTCCTGCCCGTCTACCCGTCGCGCGCGCCCCGCGATGGCCCGCCCTGCGATCCGGGGAGGCCGTCGTCGGAGAGCAGCCGGCGCAGCTCCTCGGACCTTGCGTGGAGCTGCTCCGACGAACCGTCGTCGACGGCCTCGCGGACCCGGCGCAGCGCCGCCCTGAGCTCGCGCGCGGCCGAGCCGCCCCGTTCTCCCGCGAGGGCGTCGAGCGCCATCTCTCCGGCGACGATCGCGCTCTCGGCCTCGATCCCCGCCTCGATCCGGCGCCGGTCGTCGTGGTCGTCTTCCGCGAACGCGTCCGCTTCCGCGATCAGCCGGGCGATCTCCTCGGGATCGAGCTGCTTCGACGAGACGAAGCGGGCGGTCGCGTCCGTCCCGGCGAGCAGGTCGGTCGCGCGCACGTGCACGATGCCATCGACGTCCACGTCGAACGCCACCTCGACCTTCACCGCGCCCCTCGGGGCCGAAGGGAGCCCGTCGAGCTCGAGGTGGCCAAGCCGGACATTCTCCGAGGTCAGCTCGCGCTCGCCCTGGACGACCTCGATGCGCATCTCCTCCTGTCCGTCTGTCGCGGTGGAGAAGACCTGCGAAGCCGAGACGGGCAGCGTGGAGTTGCGCGGCACGATGCGCGCGAACAGGCCGCCCTTGGTCTCCACGCCGAGCGACAGCGGCAGCACGTCGAGGAGCACGGCACGCTGGACGGTCCCCGCGAGCATGCCGGCCTGGATCGCGGCGCCCAGGGCCGTGACGAGATCGGCGTCGAGGTAGCGGTACGGCTCGGAGCCGAGGAGCTCGGACGCCAGCTTCCGCACGACCGGCATCTTGGTCCCGTTCCCCACCAGGATCACGAGGTCGAGCTGCGAGGCGGCGAGGTGGGCGTCCGCGAGGGCCTGGCGGGTCGGCGGGACCAGCCTCTGCACGAGATCGGCCACGAGGCGCTCGAGCGTGTCGCGGGTCACGACGACCTCGAGGTCCGGCGGCACGGGCGACGGTCCGATGAAGGGCACGAGGGCCGTCGCGACGGACGAGGTCGACAGACCGAGCTTGAGCTTCTCGGCTGCCTCGAGGAGCCGGGCGCGGGCCTGCGGATCGTCCGGGTAGTCGGTGCCGTGGCGTTGCCGGTACGACTCCGCGAGGTGCGCGGCCACCACCTCATCGAAGTCCACGCCGCCCAGGGCGCCGTCCCCACTCACCGCGAGCACCTCGAAGATGCCCTCCCCGAGCTCCAGCACCGACACGTCGAACGTGCCGCCGCCGAGGTCCCACACCAGGATGGTGCTCGACCCCTCCTGTTCGAGGCCATACGCGAGGGCCGCCGCGGTCGGCTCGTTGAGCAGCATCGGCACGGTCAGGCCGGCGAGGACGGCGGCCTCCCGGGTGGCTCTCCGCTGCCGGTCGTTGTAGTACGCCGGCACCGTGAGGACGGCCTCGGTCACCGGCTCGCCGAGCCACCGCTCCGCATCCTTCTTCAGCTGGCGGAGGATCATCGCGGCGATCTCCTGGGGCCGATACGGTCGGTGCCCCACGCTGATCCGGTCCTCGGACCCGAGGAGTCGCTTCACGGCGGTCACCGCGGTCCCCGGCTCGGCGATCGCCTGCCGCTGGGCCGCGCGTCCCACGAGCGGCCTCCCGTTCCGGCCGAACGCGACGACCGACGGGGTGGTCAGCGATCCCTCGCGGTTCGGGATGGCGACCGGCTTCTCGTCCACGAGCGTGGCGATCACCGAGCGCGTGGTGCCGAGGTCGATCCCGATGGTTGGGCTAGGCAACGATGGCCTCGCCCGGCTCGAAGTCGACGGCCGACTCCGGCGCGAGCGCCTCCGCCTCCGCCTCCGCCTCCGCTTCGAGCGCCTTCGCCGCGTTCGCCGCCGCGAGCGCCTTCGCCGCCTCGGCGCGGATCGCCGAGCGCGCCCGGATCCGGGCGTCCCACTCCCGCATGCCCGGGTCCGCCATCATCGTCTCGATGCCCGCGAGCTGGGCCCGCAGGTTAAGTCCCACGAGCGGGATGCCGGCGAGCGTGATCATGATGTCAGCGTGGATCACGAGGCCGCGGTCGAGGACGCGGTCGAGCAGGTCCACCAGGCCGGCTTCGGGACGGACGGTCGGGGCGCTCATCGTCCGTCAGCAGAAGCTGTACGGCGGCAGCGGTCCCACGAGGCGGGCGGTCTGGCCCTCGTGGCCCGCGATCTCGTCCGCGAGGGCCTCGAGCTCCGGGTACCTGTCGAGGACGACGAGGCAGCTGAGGTTCGCGGCCATCCTCGCGTCCGATCCGTCGTTCTTCAGCTTCTCGATGGTGACGCGGTCCGAGCACGCGCGGGCCCGCTCGTAGACGGATGTGAAGAGGTCCCTGACGCGGCCTTCCATCTCCCGCCGCAGGACTCGCTCCATCTCCTGGCGGGTGAAGTAGGCGAGGCCGGCCGACTTCGTCTTCGCCTCCTCCTCGAGCCGCCGGATCTCGGGCACCTCGGCGGCGACCTGGCGGAGCATGACGGCGGGCAGGTACGAGACCTGGAGCCCGAACTCCGCCTTGCCCACCAGCGCATCGACCCGCGACCGCAGGGATGCGTTCTCGGCTTCCAGCCAGTCGAGCAGGTTCTCGTCCGCCGTCTTCCCTTCGGAGGAGGCCACGATCGTGTTGAACGTCATGGGAAGGACGCAGCCCCACCGGGTCATCGCGAGCTGCAGGACCTGGTGATGGGCGAGCACCCATGCGGCGGCGACGGTCGTGCCCGCTCCGTCATAGGGTCGCGAGGCGCAGTCGTGGACCAGGGCGCCCACCTGGCCCTGGACCACCACGCGAACGCGCGAGCCATCGAGCCCGACGTCGCCGAGGTCCGCCCGGTCCGTGTCATCGGCAGGGACGATCCCGTACACGTACCGCGCGGCGGCGTCCGCGGCCGGCGCGGCATCCCGGACCTCGCCCTCGGCCGGCGCCGCATCAGCTGACGGCGCGGCGTCCGGGACCGCGCCTTCGGCCGGCGCGGCGTCTTCCCGAGGCGTCCCCATATCATCCGACGGCATCCCGGTCATCGCTGCTCCGCTCCGATCAGGGTGGTCACCAGGTCGTCCACGGCCTGGTCCAGCCCGTCGCGGACCGACTGCACGGCGTCGGTCACGCCGAGGTCGATCTTCATGCGCTCGAACGCATCGTCGAGATCCATGAGCGCCTGGCCGAGCCGCTCGAGCTCCTCCTCCGTGAGGCTGCCCGCCTCCACGCGCCTGAGCGCCTGGAGCTTCAGCGTCTCCTTGACGATCTCGGCCAGCGCGACGACGAGCCCGACGAGGCCCGTCCGGAGGTCGTCGCCATCGATATCGATGGTCACCGTTCCATCATGCCTTGCGCAGGCGGACCTCGAGCACGCCGTTGCGGCAGCTCTGCGACACGATGACGGGGTCGACCGCGGCCGGGAGCTCGACGTCCCGCCTGTAGGCGCGGCGCGCGGCGGACCGGGTGGCCAGCAAGAAGACGAGGCCATCGACCTTCAGCGTGAGGTCCTCGAGCTCGGCTCCCGGCACGTCCGCCACGATGCGGATCTCGTCACCTTCGTCGAAGAGGTCAAGGGGCGGTTCGCTCACCTCCGGCGCCGGCGCCCGCTGGCCCTTCACCCGCGGGACCGTCCCACCCTGCCGCTCGTTTCGCCCGCCCGTGGTGCCGACGTGATACTCCTGGTCGCCGAGGACGCCGCCGGTGCGGATGAACCCGGTGACGGTGGTCCCGCCCGCCTTCCAGTCCTCGTCCGAGAGCCGCTCCTTGCCGCCGGCCGCCTTGAGCCGCTCCCGCAGCGCACCGAGGCCCTGCTCCACGTCACCGGGCGACTCGAGCAGCTTGTCGAGGTCGATCTGGACCCCGAGGAGGTTGAGCTTGCCACCGATGATGGACGACGGCTTGTCCGGCGCCGCGGCGGGCGGCGGTCCGGTCCGCTTCTTCTCGCTCATGTCGCTGCCTCTCCGTTCCGGGCGGGACGACCGATCTCCGGCATCGGCGCGTTCCCATCGATGATCGCGGTGGGCGATTCCCGCAGTGCCCGCCAGGCGGGCGTGTCGGTGTTCGTGCCGCTCGGGAACTCCAGGCCGTAGCGCGCCGCGGTCTCGAACGAGGCGAGCGCCAGGCGGATCTGCAGCCCGAGGAGCTCCACGCCCACGACCGAGACGGTGATGTCGGCGTTGATCACCACGCCCTTGTCAAGGATGCGATCAAGGACGTCAGCGAGCGTGCCCGCGCTGAGCGTCTCGACGGTCGTGGGCATGCGGTCAGCCCGCCTCGCCCGCGACGGTCTCCGAGCGCAGCCGGGAGCGCAGCCGCTGGAACGAGAGCAGCTCGCCCTCGGCGTCCACGAGGACTTCATACTCGGCGATCACGTCGCCGGACGGCGGGATCTTCGTGTATTCGAGCATCTCGATCTGGAGGCGCCAGCCCTTCTCGTCGCGGGCGACGCCGGTCACCTCGACGGGTTCGAGCTCCGTGACCTCGGCCATGAGCTTGGTCGTCTTGGTGACGATCGACGGGAGCGTGTGCTGCGCCATGTGATGCGTCCCTTCTGGTCGCGGAGAGATGCCTAGGTGGACTGCTCGAGCTTGCGGACCCGCGCGGCCTCGAGGCGCTCGAGCACCCGACCTTCGCGCACGGCGTACTCCTCCTCGGTGAGGATGCCACCGTCGAACTGCTCCTGGAGGTCCAGGAGCTCGCCGCGCAGCGCGTCCTCGTCGAGCAGTGTCCATTGGACCTCGTCGTCGACCAGGCCGGCCAGCGACCGGACGAGCCGCGGCGCCCCCATGACGGGAAGCGTCAGAAGGTACCCGAGCTTGCTCATCGAGCGACCGGGGCAGGAGCCCAGTTGACGACGATCCGGACGAAGTTGTACGGCGCCACCGGCCCCACGTACATGAGGCGGATCTGCTCGCCGCGCTCCCTGTCGAGCTCGGCGACCGGCCGGTCGAACTCTGCCTCGCGGTCGCGCCTGACGAGGAATGCGCCGTTGAGGATCATCCGGTCGAGCAGGACGGGGTTCTCGACGACCCGCTCGGCGATCGACCGGAGCGGCGCCAGGATCTTCGCGGCCTCGGCGTCGCGCCTCCGCCCGAGCGCCGCCTTGACCATCTCCCCGAGACGGATCCGGGAGGCCTGGGAGGCACCGCTCGGGGAGCGCTTGAGCGAATCGCGCAGGGCCCGGATCTGGGCGTCCTCCGCCACGATCTGGTCGAAGACGATCGCGTCGCTCCGCCAGAACGCCTTGAGGCCCATCTCGACCCTTCCGTCCATCTCGCGGAGGAGCCCGTCGAACTCCGTGGCGCGGGTGTCGAGGAGCTTCTGGATGTCCGCGACGGCGTCCGCTGGATCGGCGATCGTGCCGAACCGAACCGGGAGCGGCGTCTGCTCCCGCATGACGGCCTCGATCACGCGCTCGTGCGAGACCAGGTTCGCGCGGGTCGCCTCGTAGCGCTCGAAGGGGGAGTCGCTGACCACGGCCGCCAGCGCGCCGTACGGCACCGTGTACACGGGGAGCGCCGAGTCGCCGATCGCGGCGACTCCGTCGAACGTCCGCTCGTCCCCGCCCCGGATGATGCAGTACAGGTATTTCCCCATCGCCATCTGCCTAGGTCCCGCCGCCGAAGCTGGCCGCGCTGATGTCGTCGAGCCCGGTCGTCCGGATCGTCGCGATCCACCGGTCGCCGCCGCCGGGCGCGAGGTGCCCGTCCGCCGGGTCGGTCCTGGCCAGGTCGAGCAGCAGCTCCGAGGCGCCCTTCAGGTCGCCACCGCGGGGCTCCTCCGCCGGGGCCTCGGCCGGGGACTGGCGCTGGGCCGCAGCAGCCGCCCGTCGGTATGCGTCGCGGATGGTGCGTTCGTCGAAGTCTCCGTCCGGCAGGCGCAACGCCTGGCGTGCACGCTCGCGCTCTTCGGCGGTGACGCGCGTCACGTGCACCGTGCAGAACGTGTACGGGGGCAGCGGCCCCACGATCCGCAGGTCGATCTGGCCACCGAACAGCGCATCGATGCGGTGGACCTGCGCCTCGAACTCGGGCACGACGCCGGCCTGCAGGAGGAACGCCTCGTTCATGACGAGCCGGTCGTCCACGAGCGCATGGGTCGCGGTGCTCATCGCGAGAGGCTCGAGGGCATCTACGGCCACCTTCCGGATGGCCGCGCGCTGGAGCTCCACCTGCGACTCCACGAGCCGACCAAGCGCGACGCGGTCCTCGGGAGTGGGGTCGCCGCGCTGCTCGATCGCCTGGCGGAGGCTCACCACCTCCGGGTCGCGGCCGATCTCCCGGACCACGGCGCCGATGTCCCACGTGGCGGCGACCTCGAGCTCGACCGTTCCCCGCATCCGGGCGAAGGCCCGGCCGAGCGTGGTCCGGTTCTGGGAGACGAGGTCGCGTGCCTCGTCGTCGCTGTCGAGCCGGGTGCCGAACGTCACGGGCAGCACGGAACCCTGTTCCATCACCTGCTCGACGACCCGCTGGTAGGCCACCAGGTGCGCGAGGAGGGCCTCTCGCGGAAGGTCGCGCAGGTCGGGGACGGACGAATCCGTGCTCACGACCGCGCCCAGCTCGCCGGACACCACGACGCGGACCCGGCTGGAGCCGTCGAGTCCGCGCACATCGGCGTCGGCGTCCCGCACCCCTTCGACGATGCCGTAGAGGAAGTCCTGTGTCACGTGACGCGATCCCCCCTTCATCGGCTGTTCATCCGGGGTCTGTCGCTGTCGGCAGCGACAGACCCGTCGACCCGCTGGTGACCCGCGACCGCAGGGCCCGCGCGCCCGATAGCCGAACCCGATAGCCGACGCTAATAGTCGATGCGCATCGTGCGCGAGGAGGCGGGCCGCGTCGGCGGGCGGCGATGGGCCGTCGCCGCACGATCCGCCTCGAGGAGTCGGTCGAGCGCCTCATGGGTCTCGCGCAGCTGCGAGTCCACCCGGAACCGCCGCCTGTCCAGCTCGGCCAGCATCGTCTCCAGGCGGGACGCCTTCAGGCTGAGGAAGTGGGCGTCGAGGAAGTGCTGCTGCCGATTGAGGTTCAGGGTGGAGCGGACGCGGGCGACCCGGAGGCCTCGCAGGTCCGCCACGCTCCGCGCGTGCTGTGCGTCCGTCATGCCACTCCCCTCTCCCCTGCAGCCTGCTGCTCCTCCGAGCGAGCACCCGGGTTGCGCCGCTTGAGCGCGATCCGCGCGACATCGGCCCCGCCGTAGGGCTCGTCCGGGCAGAACTCGATGACCAATCGATCCACCGTCTGGCGCAGGAGCTCCACCGGCCCGATCCCGTCCCGGATGGACCCGGACACGAGCACGTCCTGGCAGATCTGGCGGAACGCCTGGTCACCGGCGGTGACCGAGGCCTTCCGAAGCCTGACGGCGCGACCGAGCTTGATGCAACTCCGGACGGTGGGGGCCACATCGCCGACCCTGGACTCCCGGAGGCCGTTGACAAGGGCGACGATGCGGCTGGCGTCGGCCAGTCCGATCTGCGCCCGGGCTTGCGTGATCGCCGTCTCGGTCTCCGCGTCGAAGTGGCCGAGGTCGATCGTGACCATCCGGTCGAAGAGCGCGTCCTGGCTCGAATGGACGCCGGCGTGGTCGACGGGGTTGCTCGTGAAGATCGCGTTGAACCCGGGCGCGACGCGGACGTAGTTCGTGTCGCTCCCCGTGGCCTGCAGGTCCAGGAGGCGCTCCTGGAGCACCGCGAGGAGGACGTTGTTCGCCTCCGGGCGCGATCGGCTGAACTCGTCGTACACGAGGGTGTAGCCCTCGCGGGCGGCCACCGTCAGGCGGTTGTCGACCCACCGCGGGGAGACTTCCTCCTCCGACTTGTAGACCGTGTGGATGTAGTTGTCGACGACCTTCCGCGCGTAGTAGCCGTGCTCGGCACCGATCAGGTCCGAGCCGGCGAGCTCGTCATCGCCGTGGATGAGCACGACTGGCCGGGCGAGCTTCGCCGCGATGTGCATGGCGAGTGTCGTCTTGCCGGTCCCCGCGGCGCCACGGAGGTGGACGGGGAAGCCCACCGCGAGGTACGTCAGCGCCCGTTGGGTCGTATCGCGGATGGAATCTGTCTCGACGAAGTTGGGGAGCGCCCGCGGCTCGAGCAGCGTCGTGTCGGTGTCCTCAGTCACTCCAGCGCACCTTCATGCTCGGGTCC
>CAIYQJ010000005.1 GCA_903928275.1 uncultured Chloroflexota bacterium | reverse complement strand
GGCCCGCAGGGGAGCCAGGCCCGCAGGGGAGCCAGGCCCGCAGGTGCGAGGGCTACTTCCCCTCGTTCCCGTGATGGTGCGAGCCCTGGTGGCCGGAGCCGTGGTGTTCCGAGTGCGGAACCTCGGCCTCCTTGACGCGCGGGTCCACCCTGGGAGCCTTGCCGGGCGTGTGGCCGTGCCACTCGCCGGGGCCCATGATCACGAGGGCCGCCAGCGCGATGGGTCCGAAGAAGAACGTGAGGATGGCCCAGTTCGTCGGGTTGCGGTGGTGACCGGGCGCCATCCGCCACGCCATGGCGACCATGACGAACCAGACGACGAAGCCGAGGATGAGCAGGGAGATCGGTCCGATAGGCATGGCGGGGAGTCTATCCGATGGTCGCGTCGGATGCGCGGCGGCCCGCGGTCACCGGCGCTCCGCGGTCACCGGCGCTCCGCCGGGCGCTCGAGGATCGGCCGGGCCTTCTCGGGGTCATCCACCACGAACGCGAACGACGCGCGGTCGCCCCAGCGCCCGATGAAGAGGTGGCCCTGGATGTTCACGCCGGCGTCGGAGAGCTCTCGGGCGATCCGGGCCATTCCCCCGGGCCTGTCGTCAACCTCGACGAGGAGCGACTCGCCCTCCGCGAACGCGTAGCCCCGCTCCGTGAGGATCGCCCGGGTCGCGTCGTCGTCCGACGTGGTGAAGATCATGTGTCCGCTGTCGCCGATCCCGCCCCCGCCGATGGCGCGCAGGTCCACGCCCTTCGCGGCGATCGCCTCCGCGAGGATCGCGAGGGAGCCGGGCTCATTGTTCACCTGGACGACGAACTGCCTCGCCATCGGGTCCTCCGGGGTGGGTGGGTGCTGGACCGGTCGCGTGCGGCGCCGAGCGGGCCGCCCACGGTCATGCCGGATTCTACGGTGGCGGAGCCCGACGGACCTGCCCGGGCCGCGACCGGCTCCTGCGGCGGCACGGACGGAGCGGTCAGATCGCTCCGCCGAGCTGCGCGTACGCGCGCCTGACCGCGATGGCGGCCTCCTCGCGCGGGAGCCGGACGAGTCGCGCGGCCTCGTCCTCCGGCATGCCCTGCTCGTGCGCCGCGCGGGCAGTGGCGGCCACCGCGGCGAGCTCCGCGGCCTGGCGCTCGATGAACGCGCGGTCCACGACGTCGCCGTGCCCGGGCACCACGGCACCGGAGGCGAACGGGGCAAGGAGCCTGACCGTCGCGGGCCAGTCCAGGGGATAGGCGTCGCCGAAGCTCGGCGGGGCGCCCTGCTCCACGAGGTCGCCCGCGAAGACGACGCGCGCGTCCGGCACGATCGCGACGAGATCGCCATCCGTGTGCCCACGCCCCAGGTGCCGCAGCTCCACGAGGCGCCCGCCCACGTGGATCGCGCGGTGATCGCGGACGAGATGGTCCGGCGGGACGATCTCCACGGTCGCGACGTCGCGCGCCGCGGCGCCGGTCAGCCACCTGGCGGCGCTCTCCCGGATCTCCTCGCCCCGCGACCGCAGGTCGGCGGCGCAGGCCTCGTGGCCCCAGATCTCGCACGGCAGCATGACGGCGTTCCCGAAGCAGTGGTCGAAGTGCGCGTGCGTGTTCACGACCACTGACGGACGCAGGTCGGTCAGCTCGGCCACCTCGCGGATCAGCTCGGCCGCCTCGGGGTGCGTGGAACGCGTGTCCACGAGCATCGCCGCGCCGTCGCCCACGATGAGCCCCACGTTGAGGTCGAGGTCGCGGTAGCGGCGGACGAAGACGCCCAAACCCACCTCACGCCAGGCGGATCGCCGGCCGAAGGGCATGGATCCGCGTCGCGCTGGCCCGCCGCCTCAGCGTCGAGCGGCGGGCGACGCCTCACGGTGGACCGGGCATGCGACCTCGTGGCGGACGCCGACCGCCCAGCCGAGGTCCTGCCGCCGGTCGGAGACCACGCCGTACCCGACGTCAGCGATCGCCCTCGTGGTCGGCAGCGCGGTCCATGGTCGAAGGACGGGGCCGCCGGGCAGCGCGTCGAGGATGGCGAGGACGGCTCGGCCGCCGGCCTCGACGCGGCCGGTGTCCCGGTCCACGACGTGCAGCGCGGTCGCGAGGGGTCGGGACGCGGCGGCGTCGCGCACGGCGGGATCCGGCGAGGTCGTCGCTTCCTGCAGCGCGAGCATCTCCATGCGGCCGTGTCGATCCCACCGCGCGAGGTGCCGGGCGCTCGCCGCGCAGAAGGCGCAGTCGCGGTCGTAGAGCACGACGAGGCGGCGCGGCGCGCGGGCCGCCGAGTCGGCGGCGCCTCGCAGGGCGCGCGAGGTCGGAGCGGAAGTGGGTCGCGGGATCGACATCGTGGGAGGCGGATGCTACGCCCTTGACACGGCGACTGCCGCGCGCGGGAAGATAGCGCCCCATCTTCGCGCCAGCCGACCAGCCCGAGGTGCCCCGTGAGCGATCGACCCACCGTGGTCTTCTTCCCCGAGGGGGCATTCGGGCCCACGAACAACTGCGTGGGGATCGGCCAGGTGCTCCGGGGCCACGGCGCGCGTGTCGTCTTCGTCATCGAGGAGTCGTTCGCCGGGAACCTCGCCGCCCAGGGATTCGAGGAGCGGCTCATGCGCCTCGGGCCGAGGCCGGAGGTCGAGGAGGCGCCGGGCCAGTTCTGGAAGGACTTCATCCGCGACACCGCGCCGGTCTTCCGGCAGCCCACGATCGACCAGCTCGGGGGCTTCATCGCGCCGACCTGGCAGGCCCTGGTGGACGGCTCGCGGTACGTGGACGACCGCCTCCGGGAGATCCTCGACGAGGTGGCCCCGGACGTGATCGTCGAGGACAACGTCGTCGGGTTCCCGGCGATCGCGCGGTCCCGACGACCCTGGGCCCGGATCATGAGCTGCAACCCCGCCGAGATGAAGGACCCCGCGGTCGCTCCCGCCTTCTCGGGCTATCCCGCCGCCGACCGCACCTCGTGGCCGGCGTTCCGCGCCGAGTACGAGCGCACGCATCGCACGATGTGGTCGGACTTCGCCGACTGGTTCCGCGAGCGTGGCGGGGGCGAGCTGCCGGACCTCGAGTTCATCGCCGAGTCGCCGTACCTGAACCTGTCGCTCTATCCGGCGGAGGTGGACTACGCGCGCCAGTCCCCGCTCGCGCGCACGTGGCATCGGCTCGATTCGTGCGTGCGGAGCATCGACGCCGTCGTGGACCTGCCGCCGTCGATCCGCACCGGCTCCGGGCGCCTGCTCTACCTGAGCCTCGGGAGCCTCGGGTCGGCCGACGTGGAGCTCATGCAGCGGCTCATCGACGTCCTCGGCGACACCGAGCACCGGGTGATCGTGAGCATGGGCCCGCAGCACGACCTCCTTCGCCTCGCGCCGAACATGTGGGGCGCGGAGTTCCTCCCCCAGCCGGCGATCCTGCCCATCGTCGACCTCGTGATCACGCACGGCGGCAACAACACCATGACCGAGTGCCTCCACCACGGGAAGCCGATGATCCTGCTCCCCCTGTTCTGGGACCAGCACGACAACGCGCAACGGATCGACGAGACCGGCTTCGGCGTGCGCCTGCCCACGTACGCGTTCGCCGACGCCGACCTGCGGGCGGCGATCGACCGGCTGACGACGGACGCGACCCTGGCAGAGCGCCTCCGGGCAGTCTCGGCGCGGCTGCGGGCGGGGCCGGGGACCGTCCGGGCGGCCGGGCTCATCGAACGGCTCGCTGCCGCGCGCGCGCCGATCGAACAGGCCTGACCGCTGCCGTGGCGCGCGAGCCCGAGCCTGCCCGCCCCGAGGCGGAGGTGGAGGTCGAGGCCGCGGCTCGCCGCATCCTTGCCGAACGGCTGGCGGGCGCGCGGTGGTCGGCGTCCAAGGGGCGGACGACCATGGCGGTCGAGCTCGCGGACGTCGGGTGGCTTGGCCACCACGGTGCGGGCCGTCACGCGCTCGCGATCGTGCGGGTGACCTTCGCGGACGGCGGCCCGGGCGAGTCGTACCTGCTGCCGCTCGTCGTCGACGATGGGGCGCCGCGCGAGGCTTGCCCCACCGACGGGACGTGGGGCGCGGTGGCCGACGCGGTCCGGGTGGGCCTGGTCGTCCGCGGGACGCGCGGGCTCTTCACCTTCGAGGCGGAGCCGGGGGCCGATGATGCCGGCGGTCCGCCCGGCCCCCGCGCACGTGCTGCCGACCCCGGCGCACCCTCCGCCGCCCCCCGTGAGCGCCCGGTCGGCGACCAGACGCACTCGTCGGCGGTCGTCGACGGGGACCGGGTCGTGAAGCTGCTGAGGCGCCTCGGCCCGGGAGGCGCCCGCGAGGTCAGGGTCGGCTGGCTGCTCGGCGGCGCCAGCCCTTTCCGTGGATCCCCGGCTCTGCTCGGGCACGCCGCCCACGTCGGCGCCGGCGGGATGACGACCGTGCTCGGCCTTGTCCACGCCTTCGTGCCCGACGCGCGCGACGGGTACGAGGCGACGAACTCGGCGATCCGCGCGTGGCTCGGGGTGCCGGACGAGGCCGGCCTCCGCGTGTCGACGGACGCGGCGGCCGACCTCGGCCGGCTCACCGCGCGGCTCCATCGTCGCCTCGGCGGAGATGACGGGGGAGAGGGTCCCGCCGCGGGGCGGCCCGACGTATCGCCGTCGGCACGGCGGGCGCTGCGACGGGCTGGGGAGGTGGCGTTCGCGGACGCGGTCGACGCGGCGCGCGGATCCGGCAGGGCCGGCGGCGACAGGCTTGCCGGGTACCTGGTCGCCATCTCGCCGCGCGTGCTGGCCCGTCTCGCTGCCCTGGAGGACGCGGACCTGCCCCTGGCCGCCTCGCTCGGTCACGGGGACCTCCACCTGGGACAGACCCTCGCCACAAGCGACGGCCGCTGGCTCGCGATCGACTTCGAGGGCGAGCCGGCAGGGTCCGAGGCCGTCGGGGACGAGCCGGAGCCTCCGGCGGTCCGAGACGTGGCGGGGATGCTGCGGTCGTTCGACCACGTGGCACGGAGCGCCTGTCGCCGCGTGGCCGTCGAGCGGTCGGCCGACCCGGCCCTGGATCCGGGCGCGGACCCGGTCCGCCTCCTCGCGGCCGTGCCCCCCGACCTGCGCGCGTCGGCGGACCGATGGATCGCCGTCGCGCGGCGGCGGTACCTCGCCGCCTACCGGGCCGAAGCCGGATCGCCGATGCGGCCGTCAGCGAGCGCGCACACGATCCACGCGCTCGAGGTCCAGAAGGAGTGCTACGAGCTCGCCTATGCGGCGCGCTTCCTGCCGTCGTGGTCGTGGGCGCCGGTCGGGGGACTTGGGTGGCTGCTCGCGCACCCCCCGCGACACGTCGCGTCGGCGTCCGCGGCGCCGCGTCGCGGCTCCGACGGCCGTGGCAAGGTCGACTGAGAGCGGCGTTCAGGGCACCCGCGCCCGACCCTCGCCGTCCAGTTCCACGAGGCCGTCCGCCGCGAGCTCCGCGAGCGCCTCGCGCACCGCGGTCATGTCGTGGTTTCCGCGACCGCCCTCGATGACCTGCCATGCGTCGCCGTCCAACGCCGCGATCTCCGCGAGGAGACGGCCGCGGAGCCACCGACGCGTCTCGGGGAAGGGCCCGGCCGCGCCGCGCTGCAGCCGGGCCTCGCCCGGCGTGCCGCGGGACGGGCACCAGCGCGCCAGGGGGCACGTCCCGCAGGCCGGCGCGCGCCGGCGGCATGCACCGGCAGCGAAGTCCATCGCCGCGTGCGTCCAGTCGCCCGGCCGCCGGGCGTCCACGAGCCGGTCGGCCTCGGCCTGGATCTCGCGGGCCGACATGGGGCGGCCGGCGAGCCGCTCCACGAGTCGGCGCACGTTGACGTCCACCGCGGCGACCGGGAGCCCGAACGCGATCGCCGCGACGGCGCGCGCCGTGTACGGACCGATGCCGGGGAGCGCCTCGAGCTCGTCGACGCTCCCGGGCACGGAACCGTCGTGGCGATCGACCATCTCCTCCGCCGCCCCGCGCAACGCCATCGCTCGACGGTTGTAGCCGAGCCCGGACCACGCCCGCAGGGCGTCTCTCAGGGGAGCCGCGGCGAGCGCGGCCGGAGTGGGATACGCGGTCATGAACCGCTCCCAGTAGCCGCCGACGCGATCGATCCGTGTCTGCTGCGACATGACCTCGGCCACGAGCACGGCCCACGGGTCGCTCGCCCGGCGGATGGGGAGGGGTCGCCCATGGGTGGCGTACCACGCGAGGAGGGCGCGCGAGATGGCTCGCGGGTGCCCGACGACCGCCGTCTCCTGCGCGCTCGTCCGCGGGCGCGGGCTCGTCGGGTACCCTTCGCTCGTTCCCACGAGTCGGAAGGGTAGCCCGTGACAGCGTCCCCCCATCGCGACCGCCCGCGACGCAACGCCGCGATCCGCGCGGAGCCGCCCCTCGAGGCGCGCGCCGTCCGCGATCCGCTGGCGCGCGAGATCCGCCTGCTCGGCGCGCTCCTCGGCCAGACGATCCTCGAGCAGGAGGGCCGGGGGCTCTTCGACACGATCGAGGAGGTCCGGCTCGCGGCGATCGCCGCCCGCCGATCCGAGGACCCGGCAGCGAGGCGGCACCTGGACGCGCTCATCGACGCCGTGGACATGGAGCGCGCCTTGGGCCTCGCGCGGGCGTTCTGGCTGTACTTCCAGCTCGCGAACGTGGCAGAGGAGCGCGCCCGCATCCGCGCCGCACGACGCGCGGAGCGCGCCACCGCGCGCGGTGGCGCTCCCGCGGGGAGCGTGGACGATGCCGTCGTGCGGCTCGCGGCCGTGGGTCGGGACCGGGCCGCCGTGGCCGCGCTCGTCGCCCGGACCGTCATCGCCCCCGTCCTGACGGCCCATCCCACGGAAGCCCGGCGCCGGACGATCCTCCTCGCCGTCGGGCGGATCGGCGCCCTGCTGGAGCGCGCCGACCACCCGGACCTGACGCCGCGCGAAGGTGCGGAGGTCAGGCGCGCCCTCCGCGAGGAGATCGCGCTGCTGTGGCGGACGTCCGACGCGCGCCGGCGGCGACCGCTCCCGCTCGACGAGGTTCGCACCGCGCTGGCGTACTTCGACACGTCGATCTTCATGGCCACGCCGCGCCTCTACCGTGCCATGGACGCCGCGCTGGACCGGCTTGCGCCCGCGCCCGTCGATCCCCCGGCGACCGACGCGGGGCGGACCGGGACGCGACCGCCGGCTGTCCCGGCGTTCGTGCGGTGGGGGAGCTGGATCGGCGGCGACCGCGATGGCAACCCCCACGTCACGGCGGACGTGACCCTCGCGACGCCGCGGTTCCACGCGGACCACGTCATCCGCGGCTACGAGGCGGTCGTGGCGAGGCTCGTCCGGACGGTGGGCGCCAGCGTCCCGCGCGGGGGATTCCCGGCCTCGCTCGCGGCGCGCCTGGCGCTCGATCTCGAGGCGGCCCCGGACGTCATCCGCGATCTCGAGCGTCGCTACCCCGACGAGCCGTACCGCCAGCGCCTGGGTGCGATCGCCGTCCGGCTGCGTCGCACGCGGGCGTACCTCACCGAGGAGGCGGGCTCCGTGACCGGCCGTTACGGATCGCCCGACGACCTGCTGGATGAGCTCGACGAGCTGGCGGTGGCGCTCGACCGGGCGGGGCTCGGACGAGTCGCCCACGGCGCGCTGCAGGACCTGCGCTGGCAGGTGGAGACGTTCGGCTTCCACCTCGCGTCGCTCGAGGTCCGCCAGCACGCGGAGGTCCATCGCACCGCCCTGGATCGCCTTGCCGAAGCCGGCCATCGCGCTGGCGCGCCGCCGGCTGCGGCCGGTGATGATGGAGCGGTCGCGGAGCGACTGGCGGCGGCGCTCGCCTCCGAGGCGTCGCCGGGCGTGACGGTCGGCGAGGTGGTGGCCACGTTCCGGGCCATCGCCGCCATCCAGCGTCGTCGGGGCGAAGAAGCGTGTCGCCGCGTCGTCGTGAGCTTCACGGCCGCGTCGGAAGACGTCACCGGCGTCCTCGACCTCGCCGCGCTCGCCGGCGATCGCGCGATCGGCGCGATGGCGACGGGCGGGATCGCGCCGGGGACTCCCGCGATCGACGTCGTCCCGCTCTTCGAGTCCGCGGCGGCGCTGCGCGCCTGCGACGTGATCATCGAGGCTCTCCTGCGGGACGAGCGGTACCGGGCCCACCTCGCCGGCCGCGGCGACCGCCAGGAGGTGATGCTCGGCTACTCGGACTCGAACAAGGAGTCCGGGCCGCTCACGGCCGCGTGGCTGCTCTACCGCGCGGAGGAACGCCTCGCCGCGGCCGCGCGACGACACGCCGTGGAGCTCACCCTCTTCCACGGCCGCGGCGGCTCGATCGGCCGCGGCGGCGGGCCCACCCACCGAGCGATCCTCGCCCAGGCGCCCGGGTCCATCGACGGTCGACTCAAGCTCACGGAGCAGGGCGAGGTGCTCGCCGCGAAGTACGCCGACCCGGCGATCGCCGCGCTCGAGCTCGAGCTTGTCACGAGCTCCGTCCTGCTCGCCTCGACGCCGGAGCGCGACGCCGAGGTGGCCGCGGCCGCCGTCTCGGGTCGCGCTCTCATGGATGAGATGGCAGAAGCGGCTCACCGTGCCTACCGCGCCCTCGTCTGGGAGGAGCCGTCCTTCGAGTCGTGGTTCCGCGCGGCGACGCCCATCACCGAGCTGTCCGATCTG
>CAIYQJ010000004.1 GCA_903928275.1 uncultured Chloroflexota bacterium | reverse complement strand
TGCCACGTGGTGCCGTCCGACGAGAGCTGCATGACGTCCACCCCCGAGACGGCGTCCTGCGCGACGATCGGGAGCGTCGCCGTGGGGTCGGAGATGAGGGCCGATCCGCCCTGGATCCGCAGCGCCACCGTGGGCGGGATGTTGTCCGACAGGATGGACACGTCCAGTCGGAAGGCGCCCTGGACGTCGTTCGCGCCGTTGAGGTCGAGGTAGTACGTCCCGCCCGCCCGGCTCGGGTAGCTGATCGATTCCGTGCTCGTGGGGCCCGCCGACTTGGCCACGAGGCCCACCGGCGGGTTCGCGAGGATCGACGTCGCCGTGGAGTCGAAGAGGTACAGGTCGAAATCGGTGCCCGGGTCACCGGTGAGCGAGACGAGGACGACGCTGCCGGCGGGCACGCTCAGGCTGAACACGTGGTCGTAGATGGGGCCGCCGAGCTGGCCGGTGACCGGCGAGCTGGTGAACGGAACGCCCGGGATGTTCGAGTCGTCGGCGGCGCGTGCCGGGCCGGCGACGGCGGCGGTTGCGACGGCCGCGAGAACGAAGACGAGCGCGGCTGCGAGCGGGGCACGAAGCGGTATGCGGATCACGGGCGGGGTGGCCTCACCGGACCGCGACCCGCGCGGCGTCGGCCACCGCAGCGGTGGCGCGCGAGGCGACTGCGGGTGCCATGCCTATTCGACGGAGACTGGGGATGATCACGGGGGCGAGCCTGTTCGTCGGCCGGTTCTCGGTCCTGTTTGCGCGGCCGGAGCGCCGCACGAATGGTCGCATGGACGCGCAGAACCGTCCAACGAGGAGCCGGCGCCCTCCGGCCGGAGGGCGCCGGCGGGCCGGCCCCCACGGGAATCCGAGAGGCCGGCCCCGGGGGGGCCGGCCTCTCGATGCGATCTCTCGCGGTCCCCGGTCCCGGGGCCGATCGCTCGACCCCGGAAGCGGGTGCTCGTGCCTCGGTGTGAGGCGGGTGGTGCTCCTAGTGGCCGAGGGCGCGGTAGTACCGCGGCACGGCGTAGGAATCGGCGGAGATGCCCGAGCCCGCGAAGAGCGCCTGGAACTCCTGGTACCCGCTGACCTTCCGGAAGTAGTAGATGTACCCGTTGGCGCTCACCAGGCGAGTGGTGTACTTCGTCCACGCACCGGTCTTGCTCGTGCGGCCCCAGATCTCGATCCGGTCGCCGACGACGGCCTCGCTCACGACCTGGAGGCGGAGCGTGACGTAGGTGCCCTTCTTCACGATGACCGTGTTGAAGGTCCACGTGCTGGTGCCCGGGCCGGCGACGCCGGGGGCGATGCTGCCGAGCATCGAGGAGCCTCCGACGATCTTCGCGTTGCTGACGGTCTGGTTGAAGTTGGCGGAGTTCTCGGCGGATGCCCAGACGCCGGGGCAGGCCGCGTCAGTCGTGGTGTAGGTGGCGGCGGGAGCGGCGATGACCTGCCACACGAGGCCGCTGGTGCCGTCGGTGAAGGTCGTGCCGATCGTCGTGGGCCACGCGTAGTGGCTCGGGCCCGAGGTCCCGGCGGTGAGCGCCTGGTAGGCGATCGGGGTGCCGGGGACCGGCTGGACGGCCGGCCACACAGTGGTGCCGGCGAGGTAGTACGTGTTCGGCATCCAGTAGGCGTACAGGGGATAGACCGGGACCATGGAGCCGGTCGAGCAGACCTGGAGCTGGACGGGGCCGAGGGCCGCGTCGTTCGTCGCGGAGTACTGGATGTTCGACACGGTGATCTTGCCCGGGACCCAGGCGCCGGAGACCGGCACGAAGGCCCGCTGGTTGACGACCGCGGTGAAGGTCGTGTTGTTCACCCAGCGGCCGAAGGTGGCGATGAGGCCGGACTCGGCGCTGTTGGTCGCGACGACCGGGGTGACCCGATCGGTGTTGAAGTAGACGCTCGGGAGGACGTCCCGCATGTTGTTCGGGACGATCTGGAACCAGATCGCCTGGCTGGCATAGCCGAGGTACCAGTAGTTGCCGAGCTGGTACGTGGCGGTCTCGGTGATCGTCACGTTACCCGCGGGCTGGTTGAGCAGGCCCTTGCGGAGCTCGGGCTGGCTGACCGCTGCCACCGCGACGTTCGCGCCATAGACGCGGACGGCGTTCTGGACGGCCCGGAAGCCGGTGTACGAGCTCAGGCACGAGCCGAGGGTCTGGTACGCCGGGTTCGTCAGGTTCTCCTGCGGCACCATGCAGATGTTCAGGGTCACCGGACCCGGGGTCTGCTGGGCGTCGACGTTCACGTGCGGTCCGTTGTTCGGGCCGGCCGGGAGCATCGTGCCGTCCGCGGCCGAGCCACGGATCTCGAGGGTGGACGCCGTCGTGGAGGGCGTGAAGACGATCCACTGGGCGCAGAAGGGGCCGTTATAGCTCTGCGGAAGGGTGTAGGAGCCGAGGTAGCCGCGGACACCGGTCCCCGCTGCCACGCCACCCGACGGGATCGTCGGGTCGCTGATCGCGCGGATCGAGAGGTTGCCGGCGGTCACGACGAGCCACGGGGCTCGCGTGAAGACCTCGGCCTTCTGGCCGGTCGTGGACTGGTAGCAGACGCGGAGGATGTTCTGGTCGACGGACGCGGAGAACATCCCCGGCTGGGCCTCGCGGAGGACCACGGTGCCGGTGGCCTGGTCGTTCGCGCCGATGATGACGCTCGGGATCGCCTGGGCGGTCCCGTCGACCGTGTTGTTGATCGTGCCGATGGTGATCGGGCTCCCGACGACCGGGGTCGTGGCGCTCACGGCGCCGACGGCCATCGTGGCCGCGAGCGAGGCGATAAGGCCCGCGGTCGCGAGCGGGCCCAGCGCCTTCCTGACGCTGTTCGTCACGTGTCCCTCCCCTGTTCTCGTCGTGCGGCGCGGCATCGGTGCCGTGCGCCCGGGCGTGTCGTTCCGGATGCGGTCGGGCGGGCCTGCCGTGGGCGGCTCCCGCGTCCCCGCCGCGTGCCGGCGTCGCCGGAAGTGTAGCGCCCACGCAAGCGTGCCCGAAGGCTGGTGGCGGAGCGCGCGCGGCGGGCGTGGACGAGCGCGCGGCGCGGGCGGGCAGTCCGCGGCCCGCTGGAGCCAAGGGGCC
>CAIYQJ010000003.1 GCA_903928275.1 uncultured Chloroflexota bacterium | reverse complement strand
GGCGCGGCCGGGTCGGGCGCGGCCGGGGCCGGCGCGGCCTCCGACGGCTACGATGCACGTCCGATGCTCCCGCACGAGGCGATGCCACAGTGACCGTCGAGGCAGCGGCGATCCCGACGCCGCGCGAGATCCTGGAGCGGCTCATCCGCTTTCCGACGGTCAACCCGCCCGGCCACGAGCGCGACTGCATCCTCTACGTCCGCGACGTACTGGCAGCGGCCGGCATCGAGTCGCAGCTGTTCGCCCTCGACCCGGCGCGGCCCAACCTCGTGGCGCGGCTCGCAGGCCGCGGAGAGGCGCCGCCGCTCCTTCTCTACGGCCACGCGGACGTCGTGCCGGTGGCGGACCAGGCCTGGTCCGTGCCGCCGTTCGATGCCATCGAACGGGACGGCTTCATCTGGGGCCGCGGCACCCTGGACGACAAGGGCTCGGTCGCGATGAAGGTGGCGGCGTTCCTCCGCGCGCATGAGCGCGGTCTCGTGCCTGCCGGGGACGTCATCCTCGCGGTGGTCGCCGACGAGGAGGCCGGCGGCGAGTTCGGGGCGCGGTTCCTCGTCGAGCAGCACCCGGACCTGTTCGCCGGCGTGCGGTACGCGCTCGAGGAAGCGGGCGGGTTCACGGTGCACCTCGGCGGGCGCCGCTTCTACCCGATCCAGGTCGGCGAGAAGCAGCATTGCCTGCTCACCGTGACATTCCGAGGGCGCGGCGGGCACGCCTCGTTCCGGCACACCGGCGGCGCCACCGCCAGGCTCGGGAAGGCGCTGACGACCCTGGACCGAGGCCGTCTGCCCGTGCACGTCATCCCACCGGTCCGCGCGATGATCGAGGCGATCGCCGACGCGATGCCGCGGGCGCAGGGCACGGTCCTCCGCCGGCTCTGCACGCCGGTGCTCACTGATCGCGTACTGCGGCTCGCCGGTCCGCAGGCGGCGCGGGTCTTCGACCCTCTGCTCCACAACACCGTCAGCCCGACGATCGTCCGCGGCGGCGTGCGGGTGAACGTCGTACCGAGCCAGGCCGAGCTGGTCCTCGACGGCCGCGTCCTGCCGGGCTTCGGTGCCGACGACCTGGTCCGCGAGGTACGTGCTTTGCTGGGCCCCGACGCCGAGGTGCGCGTGGACTCGTTCGAGCCGTACCCCGGCGGGATCGACATGGGGCTGTTCG
Source organism: uncultured Chloroflexota bacterium (assembly GCA_903928275.1). Lineage (GTDB taxonomy): Bacteria > Chloroflexota > Limnocylindria > Limnocylindrales > CSP1-4 > CAIYQJ01. Next base: position 5,274 of record CAIYQJ010000003.1, on the reverse strand, counting down.
AGACGCTTGCGGCGGCCGTGCGCGCCCAGGACCCGGCGGCCATCCCGATCCCGTACGTGACGATGGCCACCACCGACGGCCGCCACTTCGCGCGCCTGGGGATCCAGAGCTACGGATTCACGCCGATGCGACTCCCCGCCGGCTACGACTTCGCGACGATGGCCCACGGCGCCGACGAGCGGATCCCGGTAGGCGCCGTGGACTGGGGCACCGACGCGGTCTACCGGGTCCTGGAGACGTACGCGGGGTAAGTCGGGGCCGGGCGGCCACGTCGGAGCCCTGCCGCCGGCGCCCTGCCGCCGGCGCCCGGTAGCCGGTGCCCGGTACCAGGGCCGCCGGGAGCGCCGGGTCGCTACTCGCTCAGCCGCTCCGCGAGATAGCGGATCGCGACCGGATACCGGTACTCGATCCCGCCGTGCCTGGCCGGGAAGACCTCGAAGAACGGCTCCGGCGCTCCCGCCGCGACGCATGCCCGGCGGAACGCCTCGGCACCCATGTCGAGGAAGTACTCGTCATGGTCGCCGGCGTCGATGTAGATCGCGCGCATCGACCGCAACGCGGCGGCGCCACCGGGAGTGCGTGCCACGCGGACCGGATCCCAGCGCAGCCAGCGCTCCCAGATCTCCGCGTCGAGCTCGCCCGTCGCCGGGTCGAACGGGAGGCGGACCGTGCCGTCCGGGTCGGCCGAGTAGCAGGCCGCGTACCCGTACGACTCGAAGATCGGCTGGTCGGTGGGCCGGGAGAATGCCGGCCGCGAGCTGAAGTCCGCCTGCCAGTGCTCGATCGAGCCCTCGTGATCGTCGCGGAGCGCCCGCGCCGCCTCCGCGAACATCGGTCCGTAGCACGCCTCGAAGAGGGCATCGCCCGAGTGCGTGGCGAGGCCCCCGAAGAGGTCGGGCCGGAGCATCGGCGTGATCATCGCCCCGTACCCGCCACTGGACTTCCCGGTGATCCCGCGGTGATCGCGATGCGCCATCGTCCGGTACCGGGCATCGACGAACGGGACCACCTCCTCGCACAGGTACGTGTGGTAGGCGCCGGTCGCGGGCGAGTCGAGGTACTGGCTCCCGCCGTACGACGTCCAGCAGTCCACGAACACGACGATGGCCGGCGGCGCGGCGCCCTCACCCGGGCCGTCCCCCGCGAACAGCGCGTCGATGTTCTCGGGGGTCGTGGGGCGGAAGGCCGAGCGGTTCCGCCACATGTCGATCTGGCCGGTCATGCCCTGGATGAGGTAGATCGAGGGATACCGGCGGTCGGGCTCGGCGTCGTAGCCGGGCGGCAGGTAGATCCAGACGGGACGAACGGTCGGGTCGCCGGGCAGGTTGCCGACGAGCGTGCTGCTGTCGATCGTCAGCTCATCGATCCGGCCGCGGAACGGCCTCGTCCAGGGGCGCATCTCTCGTACCTCACGATCGGCGGGAAGTGGTCGGGCCCGTCGGGGTGCCGGGGCCCGGCGGTCATCGTAGCGGGCGGTGCGAGCCGCGCGGGCGGGTCGCTGCTCACCGGCGTGGCGGGCCGCGCGCCGCCTCCGCGTGCGGCGCACACTTCAGGCGACATCCCGTGAGCGTCGCCGGAGGTCGCGCAGTCCGATGACGGATCTCGTCTTCCCGGAGCCGTTCCTCTGGGGCGCCGCCACCGCCGCCCACCAGGTCGAGGGCGGGAACGAGGGCAGCGACTGGTGGGAGTGGGAGCAACGGCCCGGGACCCCGTGTCGGGACCGCAGCGGCGTGGCGTGCGACCAGTACCGCCGGTACGCGGAGGACATCGCGACGCTGGCGTCGCTCGGCCTGAACACGTACCGGTACTCGATCGAGTGGGCGCGCGTGGAGCCGGTCGAAGGGTCGGTCGCGCAGGCCGAGCTCGACCACTACCGGCGGGTGACCGACGCGGTCATCGGGGCCGGCCTCACCCCGATGGTGACGCTCAACCACTTCACGCTCCCGAGCTGGATCGCCCGGCGCGGCGGGTGGATGGACGCGGCCACGCCCGCGCTGTTCGCGCGCTACTGCGACGTCGTGGTCCGGGCGCTGGGCGAACGCGTCGACTGGTACTGCACGATCAATGAGCCGGGCGTGGTCGCGTTCGGCGGGTACCTGGGCGCCTTCGGATTCCCTCCGGGCACGCACGATGCGTCGTCATGGGAGAAGGCGATCGCGGGGCTCGTGGACGGCCAGCGTCGGTCACGGGCGGCCGTACGGAACGCGCGGCCGTCCGCGAAGGTCGGAGCGACCCACTCGATGCAGGCGTGGGAACCCGACGAGGGCAGCCGGCCGCTCGTGGCGTACCTGCGTCGGATGAACGAGGACGTCTTCCTCGAGGCGAGCGAGGCGGACGACTTCGTCGGCGTCCAGACGTACACCCGCGTGCCCGTGCACCTCGCGGAGCCGGCGCGGACGATCCTCCGGCTGGCACTTCGCAGCCGACGGCTCATGCGGCTCGCCGCCCCGCCCGTGCTCATCCGGCAGGCGAAGGACCCGGTCGCCGGCGCGCCGAAGGGCGCCCGCCTCACCCAGATGGGCTACGAGTTCGCCCCCGAGGCGGTGGCAGCCACGATCCGTCGCGTGGCCGAGCTGCTGCCGGGCAGGGACATCATCGTGACGGAGCACGGCGTGGCCACCGACGACGACGCGGAGCGGATCGAGTTCATCGACCGCGGCCTCGCCGCGATCCACGAGACGATCCGCGACGGCCTGCCCGTCCGCGGGTACATCCACTGGAGCGCGCTCGACAACTTCGAGTGGGCACGCGGCTACTCGATGCGGTTCGGGATCATCGGCGTGGACCGGACGACACTCGCGCGCACCGTCCGGCCGTCGGCGCGGCACCTCGGCGAGATCGCGAGGACCGGGCGCCTCACGACGGCCGGCGCGTAGGGGCGCGCAGGCACCGCGACCGCGCCGATGCGCTCGCGTCGGGGACGACGCCCGCAGAGCTCGCGGGTCCCGACGCTCCGGCGTCGTGGCGCGCTGCATCCGCCTCTCCGCCCCGCCGGCGCGGCGGTACTCTCCGGGTGCGGTGAGCGCCCGTCCGGGTCCGCTCGCCGATCCACCCCGTGAGGCCGATGTACCCGCAGCAGCTCCTCGACCCGCTCCCGATCCCGCTCGTGTTCGTCCTGTTCGCCATCGTGGCGCTGGCGACGTACGAGGCAGGCTACCGGATCGGCCTGTGGCACCAGTCGCGGACGCCCGACGAGAAGGAGGGCCCCACCGGCGTCATCGTCGGCTCGATCATCGCGCTCATGGCCTTCCTGCTCGCGGTCACGATGGGGATGGCATCCGACCGGTTCGACACACGGCGGTCGCTCGTGCTCCAGGAGGCGAACTCGATCGGCACGACGTACCTGCGCGCCGGCTACTTGCCCGAGCCCGTCTCGAGCCAGGCGCGGAACCTCCTGCGCGAGTACGTGCCGCTGCGCATCACGACGGCAGACCGGGACCTGCTGGCGGCGAACTACGCGCGTTCGGTCGAGATCCAGGGCGCGCTCTGGTCGCAGGCGGAGACGCTGGCCAAGGCGTCGCCGGACTCGGAGACGCTCGCGCTCTACATCGAGTCGCTCAACGACACGATCGACCTCCACGAGACGCGCGTCACCGCGATCGTGTACGCCCGCGTCCCGGAAACGGTGGTCCTCCTCCTCATCGTGGGCGCTGCGCTGACCCTCGGCATGGTCGGGTACAGCGCGGGCCTCACGCGTCGGCGGAGCGTCATCACGGCCGTGGTGCTGGTCATCGTCCTCGGCGCGGTCATCACGCTCGTCGTGGATCTCGACCGGCCGCGCGACGGCTTCCTCCAGGTGAGCCAGCAGCCGCTCCTCGACCTCCAGGCCCAGATCGGCGCACCGGCACCCTGAGATGTCGCGCCCGCGCGATGAGTGCGCGGCCGGAGCGGGATCCCGGCGCGACGGACCGCACCCTGCCCGCGCCTACTGGCCCGGCGGCGTCGCGGCGGGCGGGTAGTCGGTGGGCTGCGACGGGCCGGCCGACGGGAACGGCAGCAGCCCGGGCGTCGACGACGGCGCGGGTGCCGGCGGCGGGTCGATCACGTCGAGGAGCGCCTCGGCGACCCGGTCCGGGTCCCAGCGGTCCTGGTTCGTCACCACCGCGACGCTCACGCCGAGCTCCGGGACATACCGCAGCGTGCATCGGTAGCCGGCGAGCCGGCCGGAATGGCCGTACGTCATGCGGTCGCCGAGGAGCCGGCGCCCCACGCCGAGTCCGTAGTCGGTCGCGGCGCCAGGCGCCGCCGTGCCGTCGAACGCGAGCATCGCGGCCTGCGTGTCCGGCCGGAGGAGCGTCCCGCCGTAGAGCGCGAGACCCCACCGGGCGAGATCGCGCGCGGTCCCGGCCATCGCGCCGGCCGAGCCGGCCGCCGATGTCACCGACGTGAACGGCATGACCTTCGTCCCGTCGCTCCAGGGGATGGGGGTCGCCGTGCGCGAGAGCGTGGCGAAGTCGTAGCCCCGCGACACCGGGCCCAGCGGGGCCTCGGCCACCTGCAGGTAGAGCGACGAGAGCCCCTGTGGGTCGAGCAGGCGCGTCCGGAGGAGTGTCGCGATGGGCGCACCCCCCGCACGCTCGGCGATGAGACCGAGGAGAAGGTAGTTCGTGTTCGCGTAGACCCAGCCGTCTCCCGCCGGGAAGAGCGGCTTCTTCACGTAGGCGAGCACGGCGCTCGGCGCCCAGACCCGGGTCTTCGCCGCCCGAAGCCGGGCGTCGAGCGGGAGGCTGTTGAAGTAGTCGTAGAGCCCGCTCGTCTGGGCGAGGAGCTCACGCACGGTGATGGAGCGTCGGAGCGCCGGCGTCGCCCCGAGGAACGACTTCCCGGCGTACTCCGGCAGCCACCTGACGACCGGGTCGTCGAGCGCCAGCGCGCCGTCCTCGACGAGCTTGAGGACGAGGGCGGCGGTGAACGTCTTGGTGGCGCTGCCGAACGCGAACTCCGTGGCGGCCTGGACGGCGGTCCCCTTCCTCACGTCGCTCACGCCGGCATGGCCGCTCCACACGGATCCGTCCGGGTAGGCGATCGCGACGGAGATCCCGGGGATTCCGTAGCGCCACCGCGCGCTCGCGACGGCGGCGGCGAGGGCCTTCGACGCGGCCGCGTCCGGCGGCGCGAGCGGCGACGGAGACGGCGATGGCGATGGCGAGGCGAACGGGTCGATGCCGGCGGCCACGCCACCGGCTGCCGCGCCGCCACCCGCGGGGGTCCCGTGCGACGCGACGCCTCCGCCGGTGTCCGCACCGGGAGCGGAGGGTCCGGCCGGTCCGGCGG
>CAIYQJ010000002.1 GCA_903928275.1 uncultured Chloroflexota bacterium | reverse complement strand
TGCATCCCGCGGGATGTCGTTCGCCGCGCCGATCAGCCACACAATGAACCCAATGGCCTAGGGAGTCCTTCAACTGGGGGGGTCCGGGCCCGAATCGCTCGCCCGAACCCAAGTCGCGTCAGGTGTTGCCGTACGGAAGCGAGTGATCCAGGTGCCAGAGACCCGGAGTGACGTCCAGACCCACTCGACCCTCCGGTCGCGCGTGCTCGCGGCCATCGGGTCGCTCCTCATCGTCATGTCCCTGGCGGCGCCGATCCCGGCGCTGGCCGTTGACGGCGCGACGAAGCTCGCCTTCCTCGACTCGCCGCTCGGCGGCACTCCGGGCTCGCCCATCTCCTCCCGCTCGGGCGAATGCCTCTACTGCTTCAGGGTCGCGGTCGAGAACGCCGGCGGCAGCGTCGTCCAGGGCGACAGCACCACCGTGATCTCGCTCGCGATCGGCGTCAACCCGGGCTCCGGGACGATCATGGGCACGACCTCCCGCACGGTCGTGAACGGCGTCGCGACGTTCAACGACGTCTCGATCACCAGGGTCGGCATCGGGTACACCCTTGTCGCCTCCTCGACGCCGAGCTACACCGCGGCCACGAGCGATGCGTTCAACATCAACCCCGGTGAGGCGGACCACCTCGCGTTCACGCCGTCCCCGGGCGGCGGCGCACCCGACACCGCCTGGTCGGTCCAGCCGGCCGTCTCGATCATGGACAAGAACGGCTACCCGGTCGGCGCGGGCAGCGACACGATCTCGATCTGGATCCCCTCGGGGGTTCGCCCCTTCGGGGCGCAGCTCACCTGCACCGGCGGCCTGTCGAAGGCCGCCGTCAACGGCGTCGCCACGTTCGCCGGCTGCGCGATCGACAAGCTCGGCACCGCGTACACCCTGGCCGCGGCGGGCCGCCAGGGCTTGCTCATCGGGTCGAGTGACCTCTTCGCGATCGGCGGCCCCACGCCCACGCCGAGCGGCGCGCCCGCGCCCTGGCCCCCGAGCCCGCCGCGCCCGGTGCCGACCCCTGTGCCATCGCCCTATGTCCCGCCGGGCGCGGCTCCCGCCTCTCCGGCCCCGAGCGGCGCGCCGGCGTCGCCACTGAAGATCGGTGACCCGTACGGCGGCGGTACCGTCTTCTACATCCTGCAGCCTGGCGACATCGGCTACCTGGCGGGCGACACGCGCGCGCTGGTCGCCGCCGGGTCCGACGCGACCCTTGCGGGCTTCGGCATCCCGTGGGCGCTCTTCGCGTTCCAGCAGATCGCGGTGCCCAAGGGGACGGAGACCGTGATCGGGACCGGCGCGAAGAACACCGACAGCATCGTCGAACAGAATGGCGCCAGCATCTGGTACGCGGCCGGGACCGCCCGCGCGTACCGGGGTGGCGGCTACGCCGACTGGTACCTGCCCAGCCAGGGCGACATGAACCAGCTGTGGAAGAACGAGTGGGTCGTGAACGGCCTGCCCGCCGGCTCCTACTGGACCTCGTCCCAGGACGCGACCAGCCCCGGGAACAAGGCCTCCTCGAAGCTCGCGGTCGGGTTGCAGGACACGGGCCTCAAGTCCCTCTGGCTCGCCGTGCGGCCCATCCGGTCCGTCTCCGTGCGGTCCGACAAGGACATCACCTCGTTCACCTTCGCCGGTCTCTCGCGGCCCCCCGTCAGCGTCATCGACCAGGCTGCGCACACGATCGCGGTCAACGTCCCCCTCGGCACCGACCTCACCGCGCTCGTCGCCAGCTTCACGTTCACGGGCACGAAGGTGGGCGTGGGCGCCACCGTGCAGGTGAGCGGGACGACCGCGAACGACTTCACGAAGCCGGTCACCTACACGGTCACCGCCGCCGACGGCTCGACCCAGAAGTACACGGTCACGGTCACGCCCGGGCTGGCCATCGGCGACCACTTCGGTGGCGGGATCGTCGCCTACATCCTCCAGCCCTGGGACCCCGGCTACGTGGCCGGAGAGACGAAGGGCCTCATCGCCGCCACGGAGGACCAGAGCGGGGGCATCGCGTGGGCGGTCGCGGACTACCAGGGCACGTTGGTCCCGAAGGGGACGGACACGAAGATCGGGTCCGGCGCGAAGAACACGGACAACATCATCGACCAGAACGGCCGCGGGACCGGCTACGCGGCTGGTCTCGCCCGCGCCTACCGGGGCGGCGGCTTCACCGACTGGTACCTGCCGAGCAGGGACGAGCTCAACCAGCTGTGGCTCAACAGGGATGCGATCGGCGGCTTCGGAGGCTGGTTCCCCTCCTACTGGAGCTCGTCCGAATGGAAGCAATGGTTGCCTGGCACGGACCCCGCGGCGACGGGCCTCAACTACTCTTGGAACCAGCGCTTCGACCTCAAGCGGGATGCCCAGAACGCCTCGTTCAAGTCGGACGACTCCCAGCACGTACGCGCCGTCCGCTCGTTCTCCGTGACCTCCGACAAGGCGATCACCGCCTTCAGCTTCGCCGGGCTCCCGCGGCCGGCCGTCGGCCTTATCGACCCCACGGCGCACACGGTCGCGGTCACCGTCCCCTACGGGACCGACCTCGCGGCGCTCGTCGCGACGTTCACGGTCAGCGGCTACGGCGCCCTGGTGGGCACGATCGTCCAGGCGAGCGGGACGACGCCGAACGACTTCACGAAGCCGGTCACGTACACCGTGCTCGCCGCCGACGGCTCGAAGGCGACCTGGACCGTCACGGTCACGGCCCCGCTCGCCGTCGGCGACGCGTATGGCGGCGGCATCGTGGCGTACATCCTCCAGCCCGGCGATCCGGGGTACGAGGCGGGGAAGACGAAGGGGCTGATCGCCGCCGCGGCCGACCAGAGCGCGGCGATCCCCTGGTGGAACGGGACTTACTCGATCACGAGTGCGACGGGGACGGCCCTGGGCACCGGGTCGGCCGACACCACGGCGATCATCACGGTCCAGGGCCCGACGGCGACCGCCTACGCGGCGGGGCTTGCCCGCGCCTCCATCGGCGGCGGCTACACCGACTGGTACCTGCCGAGCCAGGACGAGCTGAACAAGCTGTACCTCAACAAGGCGAAGATCGGCGGCCTCACGGCCCCCTTCTACTGGAGCTCGTCGGAGTCCGACAAGACGACCGCGGTGGCCCAGCGCTTCGACACCGGCTTCGCCGCTCCGTTCATGAAGTCCTTCGCGATCGGCGTTCGTGCCGTTCGGGCCTTCCCCGCGAAGTCGGCGAAGGAGATCACCACCTTCAGCTTCGCCGACCTCTCGCCGGCCGCCGTCGGCGTCATCGACCAGGGTGCGCACACGATCGCGGTCCACGTCCCGCCCGGCACCGCCGTCAGCGCGCTCGTCGCCACGTTCACGACCACCGGCACGTCGGTCAAGGTGGGTGCTACCGAGCAGGTGAGCGCGACGACGGCCAACGGCTTCACGACCCCCGTCGCCTACACGGTCACCGGCTCCGACGGCTCCACGGTGA
>CAIYQJ010000001.1 GCA_903928275.1 uncultured Chloroflexota bacterium | reverse complement strand
TCCAGGGTGGGTGCGCGGAGGAGCTCGAGGTAGTACCGCGCGGCGTGACGGTAGGCGGAGCGCAGCAGCGACTCGAGGGCGTCCGGATCGGTCGCGGCGCGGCGCGCACGCGCCGGGCCCCGGCCCTCCGCCGCGAGCCACGCGCAGGTGCGCCCCAGGTTCGCGCGGGCCATGGCCGCGCGCCCCGGGGTCGCGCGGTACCAGAGCTCGCCGAGAGAGTCCGCCGCCGCGATGAGGGGCGCCTCCGGGAGACGGATCGCCGCGGAGGCCACGGTCGCCACGATGCCGGCGCGCAGCCTCTGCCGGCGGGTCCCCCGACCACCCGAGATGGCGCGCGGCGCCGGTCTCTTCCCGGCGTCCGCGTCCGGCGCCCTGGGCGGCGCGACCGGCCCACCGCCGTCCGCGCCGCCCGGTCCGCGTGTCGTCACGTCCCGTCCGGCGACAGCCCGTATGCGGGCAGCCGGGCCATGAGGCTCGCCCGCTCGGCGGCGGTCGTGGGCCACATGGGCTTGAAGACCCACCACTGGCCTGGGTTCGCCCGGATGGACCGCTCGACCGCGTCCGCGACCGCCTGCATGGCGCGCGCGACGTCCGGCGGCTCGCCGGACGCGATCTCGATGGGCGCGTCCGTCGACGCCACGTATCGTCCCCCGGGGACCATGCGGATCGTGATGGGCAGGATCACGGCGCCGGTGCGCGCCGCGAGTGCCGCGGGTCCGGCCGGCAACGTCGTCCACTCCCCGAACAGTCGGACCGGCACCCCGTCGGTCCGGTACCCCCAGTCGACGAGCAGGCCCACGGTCTCCCGGCGACGGAGCGCCATGTAGAGCTCCCGCAGGCTCGTCCACGGGATGAGGCGGACGCCCCAGCGCTCGCGCTGCTCCTTGAGGAGCGCGAACAGCTCGCGGAACGACGTGTCGTCCGCGACGACCGAGATCTTCCAGCCGCGCTTCGCCACGGCCGCAGCCCCGGCCTCGTTGTGGCCGACGTGCGCACCCACGAGGATGACCGCGCGACCCTGCTCGCGGAGCCGGTCCACGGTGTCCGCCGCGGTCATGTCCACGCGCGAGGCGAGCTCGCCCGGCGCCATGCTCGGCAGGCGCATAAGGTCGACGACGTACCGGGCGTAGTTCCGGTACGTGCGGCGCCCGAGCCTGTCGACGCGCGGATCGTCCGGCGTGGTGCCGAGGACGCGCGCCAGGCTCTCTCGCGTTGCCCGGCGACGTGCGGGCCACGCGAGGTACGTGCTCTCCGCGAGCACACCGCCCACCTCTCCGGAGAGGCGCTCCGGGGCGCGCCCGAGCGCCCACGTGGAGGCGCGGTACGCGCGCACCACCGCCTTCTCCCTGAACCGGGTGGCGAGATCCCGATCGTCGCCCTCGCGGCTCACCGGGTCACCGCTTCGCGGTGGCCTTCGGCTTCGCCTTCGCGGCCGGGGCGCCATCCCCGGTGAGCGTCTCGGTGTCATCGCCGGCGATGAACGCCTCGACGCGGTTGAAGGCGATGTCGTCGTGGAGCTGCTGCGGCGGGCTCTTCATG